>CAZKNW010000436.1:0-3979 GCA_964554035.1 uncultured Verrucomicrobiota bacterium | reverse complement strand
AGGCACGTGGTCATGCCACCGCCTGCCTGGGCAAGTGGCACCTTGGATACCAGCCTCCCTTCCTGCCTCCGAATCAGGGTTTTGATGTCTTTTGGGGACTCGGTTCCGGCGACGGTGATTTCCATACGCGGATCGACCGCTCTGGCAACGAGGATTGGTGGAAGGGGAATGTCCTTGAGGAGGAGGAAGGCTACACCACGGAACTGATCACCCGGCACAGCGAGGAGTTCATCAGGGAGCACCGGAAGGGACCCTTCTTCCTTTATGTGCCGCATCTGGCCATTCATTTCCCATGGCAGGGCCCCGAAGATCCGCCGCATCGACAGAAGGGTGTTTCCTACCATCAGGACAAGTGGGGTGTGATACCGGATCCGTCCAACGTGGCGCCCCACGTGAAGGCGATGGTCGAGGCCCTGGACCAGAGTGTGGGAAGAATCGTGACCTGCCTAGAGGAGCAGGGAATCCGTGACAACACCTTGATTGTCTTCTCTTCAGACAACGGAGGCTACCTGACCTACGGCGATCGCTTCAGCAACATCTCCAGCAATGGCCCCCTGCGCGGCCAGAAGACACAGGTCTATGAGGGAGGCCATCGGGTTCCCACAATCTTCAACTGGCCCGGGCGTGTCCGGAAGGGTGTGACCGATGCCCTGACGCATTCCACGGATCTCTTTCCAACCCTTTGCCGCCTCGCTGGAATCCCGCACGAGGACGTCACCTCGGATGGAATGGACCTCTGGCCTTTGCTCGCGGAAGGCACAGGGCTCCCGGACCGGACGCTCTTCTGGAGGGCGGGGAAGAAACGGGCCGTGAGGGAAGGGCGCTGGAAACTCTGCCAGGAAGGACGCGAGTTGGAGCTGTTTGATCTGGCCAAGGATCTCGGCGAACAGAACAACCTCGCCGATCTGCACCCGGAAAAGGTGGCCCTGCTGTTGAGGAAGTGGGAGCAGTGGGAAAGGGAAGTCAACGCCAGTGCGAAGAGATTCGAGCAGCCTTAGTGAATGTTGGAGATGGAGGGGCGGTGCAGGTAAGGAGTCCCAGCTTGAGCGGCTGTGAAGCGACTTGGGACGAGACGCCCCAGTAAACGGCAGGCGGGACGCCGACCACCACGTGCTTTGCCGAAGTGTCTCAGAACCCTGGGGCGATCCGTGCTTGGTGCTTGAGATTTTAAAATATCACTTTAGTATCACTTTATGAAAACGGAACTGGTGACGTCGTTGAAGAGGAAGGCTACCGAAATCATTGGTGGATTGTCTGAAGACCGGGAGCCCGTTCTGATTACCCAGCATGGGCGTCCAGCCGCCTATCTTCTGGATGTGGATACCTTCCAGTCGATGTGTGATAGGATCGAGTTGCTGGAGGGGATTGCGAGGGGAGAGAAGGCCATTGAGGAGGGAAGGACCGTTTCGCACACCGAGGCCAAGAAGCGAATGGGACGATGGCTAAGCTGATCTGGACCGAGCCGGCCCTTGCGGACTTGGACGCCATTGCTGACTACATTGCTCTCGACGATCCCGAGGCAGCGAAAGCATTCGTCAAAAGGGTCTTTGTTCATGTTGAGCAGTTGAAGTCCCATCCGGAGAGTGGCTCCATTCCTCAGGAACTTCGCCCCATAAGGGTCTACAGGCAGATTGTGGAACCTCCTTGCAGGGTCTTCTACCGTCTAGCCGAGGACGACAAGATCTACATTGTTCATGTTATGAGGGGAGAAAGGCTTCTTCGCGGAGGGAATTTGAAAAGGAGCTGAGTGTTTGTAATCCTCCACTTCAAAATTGGGAGTTCAACATTCAACATTAGAGATTTGCCCCCCGATATTTGATTGAGATCCCCACCTCCTTGCCTAGCATCGCGTGCCCGCCTGAGGCGGACTGTTGTATGAGCGAAAACGAATCCAATCCCGAAGAGAAGGAAGCCAAACTGGACTTCATTCGTGAAATCATCACGAATGACCTGAAGTCCGGCAAACATACCGAGGTGGTGACACGGTTTCCTCCGGAACCCAATGGCTATCTCCACATCGGACATGCCAAGTCCATCTGCCTGAACTTCGGGATCTCCCAGGAATTTTCCAATGCCCGCTGCCACCTGCGCTTTGACGATACCAATCCCTCCGCCGAGGAGGTCGAGTATGTGGAGTCCATACAGGCGGATGTGAAATGGCTGGGATTTGACTGGGGGGAACACCTGCATTTTGCGTCCGACTATTTCGACCAGTTGTATGAATTCGCGCTGAAGCTGATCCGTGACGGAAAGGCCTATGTCTGTGAGCTGAGCCTGGATGAGTTCAAGACCTGTCGTGGCATCCCGACCGAACCCGGCAAGGAAAGCCCCTACCGCAACCGCTCTGTCGAGGAGAACCTTGAGATGTTCGAAAAGATGAAGCAGGGCGCGATCGACGAGGGCAAGGCGGTGCTGCGCGCAAAAATCGACATGGCCTCGCCCAACCTGCATATGCGTGATCCGGCCATCTACCGGATCAAGAAGGCGCATCATCATCGCACCGGGGACAAGTGGAACATCTACCCGATGTATGACTTCACCCACTGCCTGTCTGACATGATCGAGGGGATCACGCATTCCCTCTGCACCCTGGAGTTCGAGGTGCATCGGCCGCTTTACGATTGGGTCCTGGATGAACTCGACACCCCCTGCCATCCGAGGCAGATCGAGTTCGCCAAGCTTGGTTTGAACTACACCATCATGAGCAAGCGCAACCTGCTCAAGCTGGTGAAGGAGGGCTACGTCAGCGGATGGGACGATCCACGCATGCCGACGATCTCCGGACTTCGTCGTCGTGGTTTTCCTGCCGAGGCCATTCGTAATTTCTGCAAGGGCGTGGGCGTCACCAAGTTCAACTCGGTCACGGATCTGGCTGTGCTCGAACATGCCGTTCGGGATCACCTGAACCATCATGCCCTTCGTGCCAGTGCGGTCCTCAAGCCACTCAAGGTGGTCATCGAGAACCTGCCGGAAGGGCAGGTCGAGGAGCTGGATGCGGTCAACAATCCCAACGATGAATCGGCTGGAAAGCGGAAGGTTCCCTTTTCACGTGAGATCTACATCGAGCAGGAGGACTTCATGGAGGATCCGCCGAAGAAGTTCTTCCGACTTGGGCCGGACCGTGAGGTGCGTCTGCGCTTCGCCTACTTCATCAAGTGTCATGAGGTCGTGAAGAATGATGCGGGTGAGGTCGTGGAACTGCGCTGTACTTATGATCCTGAGACGCTGGGTGGGCAAGCTCCGGATGGTCGGAAGGTGAAGGGGACCATCCACTGGGTGTCCGCCGCCCATGCCGTCGATGCCGAGATCCGTCTCTACGACCGACTCTTCAAGGTCGAGGATCCCAATGAGGTGGAGGAGGGAGAAACCTTTCTGAAGCATCTGAACGAGGAATCCCTCGAGGTGATTGAGGGCGCGAAGCTGGAACCGTCTCTGGCGGACGCCAAGCCCGGTGATCCCTACCAGTTCGAACGTGTCGGTTACTTCACTGCGGATTCGAAGGACAGCACAGCGGAGAAACTCGTCTTCAACCGCACCGTGGCGCTGAGGGACTCTTGGGCGAAGCAGCGGTAGGTTCTTGTTCACCACAGACCCTTCGACAGGCTCAGGTTAAAAGGGCACAGAGAGCACAGAGATTTTTTTTCTTATCCCGCTGAGGCGCAGTGGCGCTGAGCTGCGAACTATTCCTTTTCCCTCCGCGCCACTGCGCCTCCGCGGGGATTCCTCTTCTAGTCCCGAAGGGGCGATTCAAGGATAGCCTGGGGTGGAGCTTGCGAAGCCCCAGGATTGGTGGTGATTCTGTCTCTACGAGCACTGAAGGTGCGTGTCATCTTTGTTCGCGCAATTGAGCCGGACCTTCAGTCCTCGATGCTCAATTGGGGCTTCACCGGCTTCACCCCAGGCTGTAGTTGATTACGCCTTTCAGGCGATGAGCGACCCCACCTACCTCGAACTGTCAGGATCGGCTTCTTCGGTCACT
>CAZKNW010000435.1:0-4012 GCA_964554035.1 uncultured Verrucomicrobiota bacterium | reverse complement strand
CAGATGGAGTTGGTCAGGGCGCGATGGGCCCGCATGACGAAGAAGTTGTCGGGTATCTACAGCGGGTTGCCCCTGATCCGGTATCAGGTCCGCAAGCAGGAGAAGCAGAAATCGGAATCCTGGAACTTCAAGGATCTGCTGTTTCGATGTGCCACCAGGATGGTCGGGGCGGAGAAGCTTTTGACACCGCTCTTCTGGCTTCTGGTGATCTCGCTTCTGACGGCCGTTTTCCTGCTGCCGTTTGGGGTCGTCGAACTGGAAGAACTGGCGGCAAGCAGCTTCTTCATCCTGGTCCTGACGGGCTACGGCATGAAGTTCTTCGCCTCGTTCGTTGCGGCAAAGGTCTTTGACCGCATGCTGCGGGATGGAGAGTTTGAACTGGTGGCGGTGACCCCGGTTCATGGTGAAAGGTTCCTGCTTCAGTTCGGCGAGGCCTTCAGCAGGATCTTCCGGGATTTCTTTTCAAAGCTCTTTTCTGTCCTGCTTGTCCTTCTTCTGTTGGTCAGCGTGGCCAGCTTGGATGCCGGGTCCATCTCAGGAATAGTCGGGCTGCTGGTGTGGGCGCTTTATCTGGCGGCCGACATCGGGGCGCTGATCTGGATGTCGATGCACGGCGTGCTGAAGGGGCGGTCTCCGAGGTCGTCCATTCTCTATGGCCTTTTCATGGTTCAGATCGTGCCCTATCTCGTCTTGATCGTTCCCTTCTGTGGTTTCTTTCTGCTGGCCTTCAGTCCGCTTTGGTCACTGTGGTTGATGAGCCATCACAGGCGGCAGCTTCTCTGGAATTTCAGGAAGTTTGTAAGGGACCGGACCGTGGCTTCCGTTTGATCTCCAAGTATCTTTGGTAGAGGCGCTTTTGGACCGCTTGTCCCTGTCGAATCAGACTTCCCCTTTCGGGTCTTCGCTGCTATCACGTTCGCATGTCCGAGATCGTTGATTACGTGCATCATGGCGCCACCAAGGTGACGCCCGCGATTCTGGAGCGCATCCACAAGAAACTGCCCATGCTCAAGGTGGAGTTTGCGCAGATCCATGCCCCCAAGTTTCCCCACCTGGTCGATCAATTGGAATTCCTCGCCGATGTCATTGAGGATTATGCCGAGGGTGCCGACAAGGAGGTTCCCTACGTCTGCATCGCCGGTGCGGCCTTCGCCCTCATGTATGCCCATGAGCAGCTGGACCTGATTCCCGATGATGTCCCTGAATTCGGGCACGCTGATGATTCTTCCGTGGTGAGGGCGGTGCTGATCGAGTTTGAAAAGGTCTGGGAGGCCTATGCCAAGCGGCACAAGCTGGATTGGGATTCCATCACGGTGAAGGCCTGAGATCTCCTTCCTTATACCTTTCTTGAAGGCTGACGGCATTCTGCCGGTCAGCCTTTTTTTTTGGGGCGACCCGGGATCTCGGGTGAAAAATGCTCTCTTCGACGATATCCCCGTCGAACCCATGAACAAAGTCTTTGCCTCACTCCTATCGGTCTTCGTCACTGGCCTGGCACTTCAGGCCGCCAAGCCCAACCTCCTGGTCATCTACACCGATGAACACCACTACAACACGCTTGGCTGCTATGGTGGGAAGATCGTTGAGACCCCGAACATCGACTGGCTCGCGGAGAAGGGAGCGCTTTGCACCAGTTTCTATGCGACAACCCCGGTTTGTTCTCCTTCGCGGGCATCCTTTGTTTCAGGGAAGTATCCCCAGAACACGCCCGTGGTGCAGAACAGCATTCCGTTGTCGGACGAGGTGGTCACCTTTGCGGAGATCCTGAAGAGGGAAGGTTACCGGACGGGGTTTGCGGGTAAATGGCACCTTGATGGTGATGGCAAGCCACAGTGGCAGCCGGAACGGAAATTCGGCTTCGATGACAACCGTTTCATGTTCAACCGGGGACACTGGAAGAAGTTTGGTGACACCGCTGAAGGGCCCGAGGTGGCGGCCAAGGACAGGAAGGGCAACCCGAGCTACGGGGTCGATGGCGCCGATGAAAAGTCGTTTGCCACGGACTGGCTCGTGAAAAAGGGCGTGGAGTTCATCAACGAGGATTCGGAAAAACCCTTTTGCTACATGATCAGCCTACCGGATCCCCACGGTCCCAATACAGTGAGGGCACCCTATGACACCATGTATGTGGGTGTGGATGTCCCGATTCCGACCTCGATCCGCAAGACCGCGGAACAGACTCCCAAATGGGCTCCTGTCGCCAAGAACATCAATCCGCGATGGTTGAAGGGGGTCATGCCTCCGTACTACGGAATGGTGAAGTGCATCGACGACAACGTCGGACTGCTGCTTGAGGCGCTCCGGAAGAAGGGACAGCTCGACAATACCTTCATCGTCTTTTCATCCGATCATGGTGACCTCTGTGGAGAGCATGGGCGGGCCAACAAGGGAGTGCCCTACGAAGGTTCGGCCCGCATCCCTTTCATTCTTTATGGTCCCGGAAAGGTGAAGCAGGGGATCAGGATCGATCAGGCGCTTGGTTGCGTGGATTTTGCCCCGACGGTCCTTTCCCTCATGGGCATCCAGCACAAGGAGAAGATGGATGGGCGGAATGCCTCAGCTCTTTTCAAGGGCGATAAGGACGGGTGGGAGGACTTCACCGTTCTCAGGAGCACGAGCGGGCAGGCGTGGGTGGCCGCCGTGACGGATGACCTTAAACTGGTTTTCTCCAAGCAGGACGAGCCTTGGTTGTTCGATCTGAAGAAGGATCCCGATGAACTCAACAATCGCTTCAAGGATCCGGCCTATGCCGACCAGATCAAGGACCTGACCCAGCGCCTCATGCGCTACGGTAAGCAGTTTGGTGATCCTTATGTGAAGGATGGCAGCATGTTGAAACTCTAGAAGGTCGCGGAGGGCGAATATTCCAGGGAAGCCGTTTGGTGGTGCCGTTTGCAGTCCCGCCTTCACAGGCTGTGTGAAAACTCGGGGCGGGACGCCCCAATGACCGGCAGGCGAGACGCCAACCACCACGATCCTAGAGAAATGGCCCAAAAACTGTGGAGGTCCCGCAGGCGCGGGATCCCGTCTGCCAGTTACGGGAGCGTCCCGCTCCCATTCGGTGAGTTTTCACACAGCCTGTTCAGGCGGTATGCGCATCCAGATGGAAGAAGCGTTGCATCCGCAACTGTGGTCGGAAGGTCCTGTGATTCTGGAACATCCTAAGGTTAGGCCGCCTAAACAGTCTGTGTGAAAACTTGGGGCGGGACGCCCCGATAACCGGCAGGCGAGACGTCACCCCCCACGATCCCAAAGCCTGTGAAGACGGAACGACGAACAAGGGTGCGAAGCCGCGGCTGAGTCTTCGATAGGGCGGCTTTCAAGATATCCAAAGAAAAAGGGCTGCCAGAAATCTGGCAGCCCTTTTGATATTCTGAGTTGGCTTCAGAAGGCGGATCAATACTCCGTCTTCTTCTTGATGCCGGGCTCCGGGATCGGGTAGAGGCCGTTTTCGTCGGGCATCAGCGGGGAGTCCGAATCCATGGTCAACTTGTCGGTGTTGGGCGAGAACTCGTGGTTGTGGTTCATGAAGGTCTCCAGCTCGATCTCCTGGCCGGTGTGGGCCGCCATGCGTCCCAGCGATGTGACCGCACTGGCCATCACGCCGCGCTCGACCTCGTTGTAGGGCTTGTCGTTGCGGATGGCCTCGACGAGGTGTTCCCATTCCAGTTGGTATGGGTTTGGTTCGGGCTGGGGGCGTGCCCAGACGAGATCCTCACCCTGGTAACGTGGGTGCCATACCTTCTGTGTCTTGTAGATGCGTGACTTGGCGGGGGTGTGGGCTGCGGTGGAGACCACGGCGGCTCCCTTGGTGCCATGAGCATAGACGGCGAAGTCATTGTGACAGCCCATCATGTTGCGGCCGTCCATATACATCTTGGTGCCGTCTTCAAAGGTATACTCGATGGAGTAGTGGTCGAAGTTCTGGTCAACGGCATCATCACGATAGTGGCGTCCGCCGGAGGCTTTGGCGGTTACGGGCCAGGCGTTCTTCATCCAGCATCCTTCATCG
>CAZKNW010000434.1:0-4015 GCA_964554035.1 uncultured Verrucomicrobiota bacterium | reverse complement strand
TGATCTGCTGCTGCCCCTCCTGTCGGAAGCCCCTTGTCTGGCGCGAAAACACCTTTACTCCCCTGGGGCCGGTGGCGCTGGTCGCCTGTGAGGGGTGCGGTTTCAGCAAGGGACTGGAAGGCAAGCGCAAGGTGGTGATTGATATGGTTCAGCGGAATATTCGCCATCAGCACCAGACCGGCGGATGGCAATCACGGCTTCGGAAGCCTGAGCCGACTGTCGGCGGGGAAGGGGAAAAGGGAGCCTCCTGATGCCCAGGGTCTCCTTCACCCCGAATCTCCGGAGACATTTCGCGGTGGACACTCTCGAAGTGGAGGGCACCACTGTCAGGGAGATGCTTGAGGAGGTCTTCCGTCTTCAACCGGGACTGAGGAGCTACATCGTCGATGACCAGGTCTCACTCCGAAAGCACATGGGGATTTTCCTCAACAACGAGCTGATCCGTGATCGCGTCGGCCTCTCGGACTCCGTGGGGCCCGACGACGAGATCCACGTGATGCAGGCCCTGTCGGGAGGATAAAAAAACGCCCTTCCCGAGTGGGAAGGACGTTCGGTTCAATTCTGTTGAGGGAGGCTTAGCTGTCGGACTTGTCCTTGCCCTTACCCTTTCCTTTACCCTTCTTGTCGGCACCTTTGCCACCCTTGGCAACCTCGATGGAGGAGGCGGTCAGGGTGCGCTTGGCATCCTTGCCCTTGCCTTCCACCTTCACGGTTCCCTTGGCCATGACCATCTTGCTGCCCTTGCAGAGCTCGCCGTGGAAGTCCTTGCTGACCTGGTTGTCGGCGAGATAGAAGGTCATGTTGATGTCCTTGCCATCCTTGTTCTTGCGTGATACCTGGATGGCATTGACGCACTTGTCGGTTTCACCGAGTTCGCACTTGGCACAGACACCCTTGCCACGGACGGTACGCTCGGCATTTTCACTACCCTTGCCCTTCTTTTCATCAGCGGCGAAAGCAGGAGAGACGGCTGCGAAAGCAAACGCAGCCACAACAGCGAAAGAGAGGAGTTTCTTCATAGTGTTGCCTGTATAGTGCCAAGTTGAGGACTTGTCACTCCACAAAATGCCGATTTCTTTTTGTATTTAACCTTTTCACCATTCTGGCACTCAAAGCTGTCTAAATCGTGGTCATTTGGAGAGGAGCGATCAGGGATGCTGAAGATGAAACTGGTAGGAATAGATGGAAATGGCACTACGGTGCAGCTGGTCGAGGGTGTCAACCGCGTCGGCAGGATGGAGGGGAATGAGGTGGTCGTGGCGGATCCCTCCGTTTCGGGCAGTCATTGTGAATTGGTCGTTGAGGAAGATTCCATCCGTCTGCTGGACAAGGGGGCCACCAACGGGACATTCGTGAATGATGAGCGTGTCGAAGAGCGGGTGGTGTTTCATGATGAGGTGATTCGTTTCGGAGACGTCAGCTTTCGGTTGGATACCGGGATTAGGGTGACGGTGGAGGTGGAGGAGGTGCTGGATGAGATGCCCTTGGAGGAACAGGAACCGGCCGTGGAAGCGGTGGCGTTGGAGGCAACCAAGTCTCCGGGGATCCGCCTTTCGAACAAGCCGGAGCCCGCTCCAGCAACACCTGCAGCCCTCGCAACGGGTGGATCCGAAACCGTTTCCGGCAACGAACCTCCGGGCTTGAGCCTGACCCGACGCGCTGAGCCTCCCAACCCACCGACGGGAACCAAGACCGAGGCTCCGGGCGAGGAGTACCTGAGGGCCTACATCCGGAAAGAGCCCGATGCCAAGACCAACTTCATGGCGGAGATCGGTCCCGCCTTTTCCTATCCCCTCAAGGGCGATGGCTTGCTCAAGATCTTCCTGATGACCCTTTTCACCAGCGCGGTTCTTTCAACTCCGCTGGGTTTCGTGAAGGGGCTGGCAATCCTGGCCATCGGCTACAGCTTTTCGTTTCTGGTCTCCATCCTGAACAGCACCGGGGTCTGCCATGAGAATGACATACCTGATTTCCCGGATTTCACCAGTTGGTGGGATAACGCGATTGTTCCCGCCTTCCAGGTCTTTCTCATCCATGGGGTAACCTATGGTCCCGCCGCCGCCTTCCTGATCTTTGGTTCGGAACATGAGTTCCTTTTCGATGATGAGGCGGCACTTCCCGGATTGATGGACCTTGTCGTCACGGGGTTGCTCTTTCTGATGGGGTTGGCGGTCCAGCCGATGTGTTACCTGCTGGTGGGAATCCTCGATACCGTCATGTCACTCAATCCAATTGCCATCTTTGTCTCGATCTGGAGGGTGTTGGGACACTACAGCGTCTGCCTGATCGTGCTGGCACTCGCCAATCTGGCTGTGATCGTGGGGAATATCTTTGTTGCAAACATCATTCCCATTCCTTTCTTACCCGGTTTCATCAGTGACCTGGTCTTCTTCTACATGATGATGGTGCAGATGCGTCTTCTCGGCATGCTTTACCAGGTGAACAAGAAGCGACTGGGCTGGCACTAGGGCCCACTGAGGATTGTCGTTGCCGGTCCTGACGGACGAGGTTGTCACTACAAAAGAAACGGGCCGCCGAAGCGGCCCGTGATCAACACCTCAAGAACATTGAAGAATGTCGTGGGCTACCAACCCATGACATCAGTAGGGGGATTTATTGGGGGCTTTTGCAGGTTCTGAAATGAACCTGCAGGAGGGTTACCATGAAATTTTTGATCAACATGCAGTTTTCCTTCAGCACTGCGCGTGCCAACCGGTTTTTCAAGGGTTTACGACAATTTGCCATCGGCCGAGGGCCAAGATTGACCATTGAACTGATCAATTTCGCTCAGGTGCCGGAAATATCGCCAATCCTGACCTGAGGTCGGGATTCATCAGGGGAAATCCCGCGCTCGCTGGCCTCGCTGAAGGAATAAGGGCTGCTAGAGCAGACCCTTGAAGAAGCTTTTCGCCGTCGCGCAGGTTGATCGGCTTAGTTCTTCCACGGTGATGCCTCGAGCATCTGCCACGAATTCTGCGGTATGGCGGACGTAGGCGGGTTCGCAGGGCTTTCCGCGTTTGGGAACAGGAGCGAGGAAGGGGGAATCGGTCTCCACCATGAGGGAATCCAAAGGGGTGGCCAGCATCGTCTCCTTCACCTCGGTGGCGTTCTTGAAGGTGACGATTCCTGTGAAGCTGACGAGGGAGCCGATGGCCAGGACCTGTTGCATGCGTTCAGGGCAATCGACGAAACAGTGAAAAACGCCGCGCACCCGGTCTGAAAAGGGCTTCAGGATCTCCATGGTGTCGTCAAAGGCACTGCGCTGGTGGATCACGACGTTCAGTCCGATCTCTGCTGCCACCTCGAGATGCTGCCTGAAGATCAGGGCCTGCTTCTCGATCAGACGGCGGTCATCCTCGGCAGTGCCTTCCTCCCGCTTGGAGGGAAGGTGATGGTAGTCCAGTCCGGTTTCCCCGATCGCCACGACCTTGGGTTGTGAAGCCAGGTGCCTCAGTTCCTCACGGACATCGTCCGATGCCTCCATTACGTCGCAGGGATGCCAACCGATCACCGCAAAGACCTCCTCGTATCGTGCCGCCATGCTTACCGCCTTTTCACTGCTTTCGCGGTCTGTCCCGATCGTGATGATCCGTGTGATGCCGGCTTCCTTGGCATTGGAAAGGACCTCCTCCAGCCGAGCCTCGATCTTGGGGAAACCGAGGTGGGCATGCGTGTCAAAGATGGGACAGTTCTCGTACGTCACGAGGAAAGGTTAATGGTGACAGACCGTCGGTGGAAGTTTGTTCCCGTTGCGATAGGGACAGGAGATTAGGGTCTCTCACAGAGACACTGTGAACACGGAGTTTCTTGAAATGCACGCATTTCAAGAATTCCTTCTCCGTGATACCCCGTGCCTCCGCCTGTCCCGCCACTGCGGGGTGAGAGACTTTCTTCAACTACTCTCCGGAGACCGCCCTGGCGGCTTCGGCAGCAGCGCGTCGCTTGGAGGCAATGCGCTTGATGATCTCGTCGGCGCTGACGCCGGCGAGAATCACGCCGCCGATGATGGCATACT
>CAZKNW010000433.1:0-4018 GCA_964554035.1 uncultured Verrucomicrobiota bacterium | reverse complement strand
TCGGTCATTCTGCAGGTCAGGATTTCCTTTTCAGTTGGTCGTCCTTCGCGGCGGAAGAAGCTTCCGGGAATCTGGCCGGCAGCAGCGGCTTTTTCCCTGTAATCAACCTGGAGCGGGAAAAAATCCTGGCCAGGCTTGGCTTTTGGGGCTGCACAAACAGCAACCATGATGATGGTTTCACCCATTTGGAGGGTGACGGCGCCATTGGCCTGCTTGGCCAGTTTGCCGGTTTCGATAATGATCTCGCGATCGCCCAGACGGGCAGTTACGTTTTCAGGCATGTCTTGAATGTTCTTTTGGAACCCGCCTGAACAGAGAAACTTCATTCAAGACCCGATCCTTGGTTGGTGGGGTGGTGAATGAAATTACCCGGTTCCGCGGATTCCTGGTGTTTTGAGGGATATATTAGGGAAGTCAGGCCCTCCCTCCTCTTGGGCCTGGGTGGTCAGGGTGTTGAATGACTGACCGGAGAGGCGAAAAAAAGGCCGGAAAGGGCGGTAACCTACCGGCGCAGCTTGAGCTTCTTGGTAAGCTGGTGGTAACGATCCGTGTCTGTATTGTGGAGATAATCCAGGAGACGACGGCGTTGTCCGACCATCTTGAGCAGGCCACGACGGGAGCTGTGATCCTTCTGGTTGATCTTCAGGTGCTCGGTCAGCTCGTTGATGCGCTGGGTCAGGAGCGCAATTTGAACGTCGGCAGAACCGGTGTCTTTTTCATGCAGGCGCACGTCTTCGATCGTGGCTTCTTTGTTTGCTTTTGCCATGAGAGGTAAAATTACTCGTTGTTGAGCCGAACAGCTTAGAGGTGATTTTCAGCCACTGTAAAGCGTTTTTGTAATGTCCCTCCTGAAGGGGAGGTCCTTGTGCAGGATGTTGGGCCTGGGACATCTGTCGGTAGAAACCATTTGAAGTGGGCGTTCCTGTGCGCATATTGCACTGTGTTCACCCTGGCATTGACATTGGCTTCTTTGACGTTGCATCTTCTCGCACTCACCTGAAACCATCCTGAACCTTTAACTTGGTGCTATTGTGTCTGTTAGCGACGATTACCTGGTAGATACCCTTTACGATATGGGCTTCATCTCGAACGATGAGCTCGAGGAGGCGCGCTATGCCGCCGGTGAATCCGGAAACGGGGTTGTCGACACCATGATCCAGAGGGGGATGATCAATCCCCTGAACGTGGTTCAGGCCAAGGCAGCCTCATTCGGGGCGGAGATCATCGACCTTGCAAGCATCGAGATTCCGGACGAGGTGGTTCAGACCGTCCCTCGGAATGTGGTCAAGCGCTACAAGGTTGTCCCTGTCCGGATGACCTCGAGCGAAATCACCATCGCCCTCAGTGACCCTTCCGATCTGGATACGATTGATTCCCTCCATCATCTCCTCAAGAAAGAGGTGGTTCCCGTGGTGACGACCGACGAGGAGATTGAGCAGGCGATCAATCGTTACTATGGCCAGAAGGACAACAAGGTGAACGACATGATCACCGAGATCACCCAAGGTGAGGGCGACATGACGCAGCTTGGTGTTCAAATGGCCGACGATGGCTCGGAGGTAGATTCCGACGCGCCCATCATCCGGCTGGTGAACCAGATCGTGGCGGATGCGTTCAAGATGAGGGCTTCGGACATCCATATTGAGCCGCTGGAGCGCAAATTGAGGATCCGCTACCGCATTGACGGTGTCCTTCAGGAGGTCAAGGGACCTCCGAAAAAGCTCCAGGGAGCGGTTGTTTCCAGGCTGAAGATCCAGTCGGCGATGTCGATCGCTGAGAGAAGAGTTCCTCAGGACGGTCGTATCAACATGTCGGTGGGAGGCAAGGGCATCGATCTGCGTGTCAATTGTCTTCCCACCAACCATGGCGAGAGCATCGTCATGCGTATCCTGGACAAGACCGGCCTGAAGCTGGGACTGGGAGAACTTGGATTTCTTTCCGATGACCAGGCCACCTTCGAGCGCCTGATTGGTCTTCCGGATGGCATTCTCCTGGTGACGGGACCCACAGGATCGGGCAAGACCACCACACTTTACTCCTGCCTGAACTACATCAACCGTCCGGACAAGAAGATCATCACGGTGGAGGACCCGGTCGAATACGTTCTGGCTGGAATCAACCAGGTTCAGGTGCACGAGACGGTCGGGCTCAGCTTTGCCGCCGCCCTCAGGGCCATGCTCCGTCAGGCGCCCAACGTGATCATGCTCGGGGAAATTCGTGATATCGAGACCGCAACAATTGCCATCAACGCGTCTCTCACGGGTCACCTTGTGTTTTCCACCCTGCATACCAATGACGCCCCGGGTGCTGTTACCCGTCTGATTGATATCGGTGTGAAGCCGTTCCTTGTGGCTTCATCGACCCGCGCGATGATGGCGCAACGCCTTGTGAGAAAGATCTGCAAGAACTGTGCGGCACCCGATACTCCGGATCAGGCACAGCTTCATGCCATCGGGATCGACCCTTCGAGTGTCACTGAGGATGCCAATTTTCAGAAGGGGCAGGGATGTCCTGAATGCAACAGGTCTGGCTACCGTGGGCGTTTCGGGGTCTTTGAGATTTTCCTGGTCGACGACGAAGCCAGAAAGCTGATTTATGATCGAGTGCCTACTTCCGTCTTGAGGGCCAGAGCGAGAGAAACGGGAATGCGTTCGCTTCGTGAGGACGGTGCGAGAAAGGTGGTGTCCGGAATGACGACCGCCTCTGAGGTGATCAAGGCAACCGTGAGTGACGACGAATAAATTTGAACTTGGTGTCCTAATTTTAACAACAACCGAACCAACCAGAAGGAGCATACCGACGCATGTCATACGCAATGGCCGACCTTCTGCAGCTCATGGTGGACCTAGGAGCAGCAGATCTTCACATCAGGGTGGGAATTCCCCCCGCACTGCGTGTGAGTGGAATTCTCGAGCGTGTCGAAGGCCCTCCCTGCGAGCCTGAAGACACCGAAGAACTGATGTCCAGCATCAGTTCGGAGGACAATATCCAGGAAGTTCGTCAGAACGGCGGTGCCGACTTTGGCTTCTCTTTCAGCGATAAGGCGAGGTTTCGTTGTTCGGTCTTCAAGGAGAAGGGCAATTTCGCAATGGTCCTTCGGCAGATCCCCACTGACCTGCTGACCATCGAACAGATCGGGCTTCCGGAGAAGACGATCAATAATCTCCTCTCCAAACCTCGTGGTATGATCCTGGTGACGGGTCCCACTGGGTCGGGCAAGTCCACCACACTGGCCTCGATGATCAACATCGTCAATGAGACGCAGGACGAGGCCCACATCATCACCATCGAGGACCCGATCGAGTTTTATCACACGCACAAGAAGGCGGTGATCACGCAGCGAGAGGTGAAGATTGACGTGCCGACCTTCGCCGAGGCGCTCAGGCGTGTCCTGCGTCAGGATCCGGACATCATTCTCGTGGGTGAGTTGCGTGACCTAGAGACTATTGAAGCGGCCGTGGCGGCTGCCGAGACAGGTCACCTTGTGTTCGGGACGCTTCATACAACCGGTGCGGCCAAGACCATTGACCGTATTGTGAATGCGTTTCCGATGAACCAGCAGGAAACGATTCGCATCCAGCTTTCGACGGTGCTACAGGCCGTTATTTCGCAGCTTCTGTGCAAACGAATTGACAAAAAGGGACGCGTTGCGATTTTTGAAATCATGGTGAACACCCCCTCGATCGCGGCCCTGATCCGTGACAACAAGACCTTCCGAATCAATTCGGACATCCAGACGGGTGCCAAGTTCGGGATGGTGACGTTGGACGGCATGCTCGCCGGGTATTACGATCAAGGCAAGATCAGCAGGGAAGACGCGCTTTCCAAGTCCCAAGACGCGATCACGATGCTTTCGAAGGTCCAGGAAATTGATGCGAAGAAGGCGGCAGAGGAAGCCGCTGAATCGAAGTAACCTCCAGCAGACGTAGAGATCATGGCAGAGACTTTATCCAGCCCCATCTTGGCACTTGTTCAGGAACGTGAAGCGGAACGCCATGCCGAGGTCCTTGAAAATCTC
>CAZKNW010000432.1:0-4032 GCA_964554035.1 uncultured Verrucomicrobiota bacterium | reverse complement strand
TCCAGCAGTGTCCTCCAGTCACCTTCCTCAAAACCGCGGGGGGCGCCGGAGTGGAAACCGGCAGGGCGCTTGTTGATCTCGTATGTGCCCAGATCCAGCTTGAGTTCTGCGGCAAACAGCTGCGGGATGAGTCCGACGAGGATGAATAGGAGAAGGAGCTTTTTCATTTTCAGATCGGGCATCCTTCAATGACGAAGGATGCCCGTCGATCAATTCAGGCGTTGTTCAGGAGTTTGCGAAGAACGTAAGAGAGAATGCCGCCGTGGCGGTAGTAATCAATTTCGATGGCAGTATCGATGCGGCACTTCACGGGGACCTCTTCGGAATCTCCCGACTGACGGGTGATCCTGAGGGTCAGTTCCTGTTGAGGCTTCAGGTCGTCGTCCAATCCAACAATGTCGTAGGTCTCGGATCCATCGAGGCCCAGCGAGGCAGGGGACACCCCTTCCTGGAACTGGAGCGGCA
Source organism: uncultured Verrucomicrobiota bacterium (assembly GCA_964554035.1). GTDB lineage: Bacteria > Verrucomicrobiota > Verrucomicrobiia > Limisphaerales > CAZKNW01 > CAZKNW01. Next base: position 3,567 of record CAZKNW010000432.1, on the reverse strand, counting down.
GAACGCCCATGCCGACAAGATTGGAGCGATGGATGCGCTCGAAGCTGGCGGCAATCACGGCGCGGACGCCGAGAAGCTTGGTTCCTTTTGCCGCCCAGTCGCGCGAGCTGCCGGTTCCGTATTCCTGACCTGCGAGCACAACGAGGGGTGTGTTCTCGGACTGGTAGCGGACAGCAGCATCGTAAATGCTCATCTGCTCTCCGCTCGGGTGATGCTTGGTGACGCCACCCTCCGTTCCGGGAAGCATCTGGTTTTTGATGCGGACGTTTGCGAAGGTGCCACGTGTCATGATGCGGTCATTGCCGCGACGTGATCCGTAGCTGTTGAAATTGACCACTTCCACACCCTTGCCTTCAAGGAACTTGCCTGCGGGAGACGTGGGTTTGATGGCACCGGCAGGAGAAATGTGGTCAGTTGTGACACTGTCCCCGAAGAGTCCCAGGGGGCGTGCTCCATTGATGGCCTGGATTTTTCCGGGTTCCATCGAGAAATCGGTGAAGAAGGGAGGTTGCTGGATGTAGGTGCTGTCCTCATTCCATTCGTAGACATTCCCGATGCTGGAAGGAATCTCGTTCCACTTGGGGTTTTGGTCTGCAAAGTCCGTGTAGAGCTTCTTGAAGACGTCTGCCTTGAGAGCGGAACTCATGAGGTTCCGGACCTCCTCCATCGTCGGCCAGATATCCTTGAGGAAGACGTTGTTGCCCTCGGAGTCGGTCCCAATCGGATCGGTGCTCAGGTTGATGTTGACCTTGCCGGCGAGAGCGAAAGCGACCACGAGCGGAGGCGACATCAGGAAGTTGGCCTTGATGTTCTGGTGGACGCGTGCCTCGAAGTTGCGGTTTCCAGAGAGCACCGAAGCGGCTACGAGATCATTCTCGACGATCGCCTTCTCGATGTTGGGATCGAGGGGCCCCGAGTTGCCGATGCAGGTCGTGCAACCGTAGCCCACGAGGTTGAAGCCCAGCTGGTCGAGGTAGGGCTGGAGACCGGTTGCATCGAGGTAGTCCGAGACCACTCTGGATCCAGGAGCCAGCGAGGCCTTGACTGCGGGCTTTACCTTCATGCCCTTTTCAGTAGCCTTCTTGGCGACCAGTCCCGCAGCCAGCATCACGGAAGGATTGGACGTGTTGGTACAGCTCGTGATGGCGGCGATCAGCACGCTTCCGTGTCCGATCTCGTCGCTACCCTTGCTGTCGACGTCGACCGTGGCTGAGGTCGTTGTGATGGTTTCAGCCTCCTTGCCGAATCCGCCTTCAGAGGCAGCCTTGGAGAAGGTTGCCGCAAAGCTCTCACCCAGTTCGGGCAGGATGATGCGATCCTGCGGGCGTTTAGGACCGGCCACGCTCGGGACAACGGTGGAAAGATCCAGTTCAAGATCGACCGAGTATTCGATCTGTCCCTTGTCAGGGATGCCGAAGAGGCTCTGGGCCTTCCAGTAGTTCTCGTAGGTCTTGCAATGCTCCTCGGAGCGTCCGGTGGAGCGAAGGTAGCTGACCGTCTCCTCGTCGATGGGGAAAAATCCCATGGTGGCACCATATTCGGGAGCCATGTTGGCGATGGTGGCGCGATCAACGAGGGGCAGGGCCTTGGCGCCCGGTCCGTAGAACTCGACAAACTTTCCGACGACCTTGGCCTCACGAAGCATCTGGGTGAGGGTCAGTGCTAGGTCGGTTGCAGTGACTCCCTCATTGAGGGCCCCATGCAGGTAGACACCCACCACATCAGGAGTCAGAAAATAGACAGGCTGCCCGAGCATGCCGGCCTCGGCCTCAATACCTCCCACACCCCAGCCAACGACGCCAAGGCCGTTGATCATCGTTGTGTGGGAATCCGTTCCAACGAGCGTATCAGGGTAATACATGCCTCCGCTGGAAAGCACGCCCTTGGCAAGGTATTCAAGATTGACCTGATGAACGATCCCAATTCCAGGAGGCACGACCTTGAAGGTGTCGAAAGCCTGCATACCCCATTTGAGGAACTCATAGCGTTCACGATTGCGCTCGAACTCCTTTTCAAGGTTCCGGCTCATGGCGTCGGCAGAACCTGCGAAATCCACCTGTACGGAGTGATCCACCACGAGGTCCACCGGAACAAGCGGCTCGATGACCTTGGGATCCTTGCCCGCCTCGATGGCGGCCGAGCGCATGGCTGCCAGATCCACAAGCAGGGGAACACCGGTGAAGTCCTGCAGCACGATCCGGCTCACGACGAAGGGAATCTCCGCAGTCCGCTCACCCTTGGCCGCCCAGTTGGCGAGTTCCTTCACGTTCTCTTCGGTGATGCGGGAGCCATCACAGTTTCTCAACACGGATTCCAGCACGATCCGGATTGAAACCGGGAGCTTGGAGATATTGCCGACACCCTGACTTTCCAGGGAGGGCAGGGAATGGTAGGAGGCCTGCTTGCCATCACCGGTCTCAAACTGCTGGAGGCTGCTGAACGGATTGGGGGACGTGCTCATAATCGGAAGGTTTATTGTGTTACAAGTCGCAAAGGGGCAAGACGTTGTCTGGCAGGGTTCTGAGTGTCAAGGTGTCAGCTTCCGGGTTTGACTGCAGGAAGGTTCTGAAGGTCTTCGGGCAGGTTGTCAGGATCAAAGGTTTCAACCTGCATTTTCAGCAAGGTGAAAAGTGGTACACCCGGGTCAAAGCTTCCATTACTGCGGTCGACGGCAACAGCAAGCCCGACAAGATCCGCCTTGTGGCTTCGCACAATATCGATGGTCTCCTGGGCACGTCCGCCGCGGGTGATGACATCTTCGACGATCAAGACCTTTTCGTTCTCGGCAATCTGGAAGTTTCTTCGAAGAACCAGACGGTCTTCGGCTTTCTCAACAAAGATGAAGCGGCATTCAAGTTGGCGGGCGATTTCCTGACCCAATACCAGGCCTCCCATCGCTGGTGCGACGACTGTCCTGATCCCGAGGTTCCGAACTTGGGCGGCGAGCGCAGCACCGAGCTGCATGACGTCCTTCATTTCTTGGAGCGCGAGGGCACATTGAAAGAACTGACGGCTTCGAAGGCCGCTGCGCAGGATGAAGTGCCCATCCAAAAGGGCTCCGGAATTCTTGAAGATCGCGATGATTTCTTCTTCGGTCATAAACACCGCTATCGAACCAGATGTCCCTTAAAGGCTAAAGTACAAAGGGATATCCAGCCAAAGCTCCACAAGAAAACGTCGATGCCTTAATTCGCACAATGTTTGTTATGTCGTTTAACGGTGGGGGATTACCGTCTGTGCCGTTGGGTATTCTATGAACCGGGGTCATTCTCGCCTCCTTCCGAATGTTGATAGAAATGGACAAGATTCTCATCGTCGGGCGGACGTAGCCTGTGAATTGAGGAATCCTTCAGAGAAACACTCGCGCTCTCACAATACACTCCACAGGAAGCCCCGGCAAAGGACCCGTTCACAAGGGACAACACCACGGTGCCATCAATTGAAAATTCGATGTATTCACCGTAGCGGATCAGCTCAAAATCGTGCTCGTGGGAATCGTTCGGCGTGAAGTTGTTGGTCTGGTAGTTCTCAAAGACGTAATCGTGATGAGGATCCGAAAGATTCTGG
>CAZKNW010000431.1:0-4033 GCA_964554035.1 uncultured Verrucomicrobiota bacterium | reverse complement strand
AGAATCAGAGGCCGGTTGGGCCGATGAGGGACTGCTGTTCGGTAATGGATCACATCCGATGGTTGCGACCAGCGGGATAGAGAGAAGCAGGAACAATGTTCTTTGAACTTTTGACACCGTTCGAAAAGGGTTTCCAAAAGTGAAGCGTTCGTCCATTGAAATTGGTGTCTCGTTATGTTCGATATTCGGGCAAAAGGCCTTCCATGCTGAATTTTTCGCGTTGGAAATTATGGAGGCGAGGGACTAGTGTTTCCCCATGCCAGAGAAGACGACTGCCGAAGTTCCCCGTCCTGTGATCGACCTTTTTGAAAAAGGGAAGCAGGCGGTGAACCGTGACAATTTGGATTATGCCCTGGACCTGTTCGTGGACGCCTTGAAGAAGGAGCCGGGGTTCTTCGATTGCAGACAGGAGCTACGAAAGGCACAGCTCAAGAAATCCGGGCAAAAGAAGGGTTTTTTCGGCAAGGCCCTTGGAGGAGCAAACCCGAACCTTGCGAAGGCAAAGGTGCTCATGGGATCCAAGCCGGAGGAGGCTCTTTTTCTGGCTGAAAAGGCCCTCAACGCGGACGCCAACAATGTTGGAGCACATCGTGCCGTGGCCGAGGCAGCCGGCAAGCTGGACCTTCCCAAGACAGCCGTCCTTTCACTGGAGATGGCCAACCGGGTGAATCCGGATGACAAGGATCTTGGCCTGGCACTCGCCGATGCCTACATGGCGAACCGCCAGGGCGAAAAGGCGGACGCGGTCCTGCAGGTGCTGATGAGCAAGAACCCGAACGATGCTGATCTACAGAAGAAATACCGCACGCTCTCGGCCAACAGGACCCTTGGCGAGGGAGGATACGACAAGCTGGGTCAGGAGGGATCCTCTTTCCGTGAGGCCCTGAAGGATGAGGGTGAATCGAAGCGACTGGAGCAGGAGGCCCGGACCTTCAAGGATGTGAAGACACTGACCAGCATGCTCGAAGAGGAGTATGCCAAGCTGGCTGCGGAACCTTCCGTCGAGCAGGCAAAGAAGGTTGCGGACATCTACTTTGACCTCAAGGACTACACGAACGCCAACAAGTATTACCGTCAGATTCTTGAGGTGGATTCTTCGGATCCGGAGCTTGCGAAGCGGGTTTCCCTTTGCACCTTGAAAGGTTTTGACCAACGCCTGGAGCAGCTCGATTCGTCGGTGGAGGACTATGAGGATCTGAAGCTTGCGATTGAGAGGGAGAAGGCTGAATTCCAGCTGGATGACTTGAAGAAGAAGGTGGATCGCTATCCCAATGAGCTGGGGCTCAAGTTTGAACTCGGTAAGGCTTACTTCCTGTCGGGAAAATTCACCGAGGCGACCAAGGAGTTCCAGAAATCGGCCCGGGATGCGAAAAACCGGATCCAGTCCTATCTTTATCTTGGTAGGTGTTTCGCCGAGAAGAAGATGTACGACATGGCCGCGAAGCAGCTTGAAACCGCCATCGAGGAGAAGAAGGAGTTTGATGAGGTCAAGAAGGACATCATCTACACATACGGAACCATCCTGGAAGCGATGGACAAGGAAGACCAGGCCATCGAGCAATACAAGGTCATCTACGAGGCCGACATCGATTATCGCGACGTCGGGGACAAGGTGGACGCCTACTATCAGAAGAAGGCCGGATGATTACTGCGGTTTGGGCGGCGAGGATGAGGAAAGCATTTCCCTGACGAGGGCGACATTGTCGTTCAGCAGGGAAAGCCAGTGGTTCCGCAAATCAATCGGCAGGAAAACCCAGATGGTCGCTGCCAGGGCGAGGTGAGGGCCGTAGGGAATGTAGGTGGACCTGTTCGACTTCTGGATGGACATCAGGGCAATCCCCACAACGGCGCCAATGGTGGCGCTGACAAAGAGGGTAAAGAAGGTTCCCTGCCATCCCAAGAAGGCACCGATGGTGGCCATGAACTTCACGTCACCCAATCCCATCGCCTCTTGAGGAAGGGTGATGTGGGGAGCATGAACACGCATGAAACGGACCGGATCGGGATCCATCTCCTCCTCTCCAATGACCAGTTTTTCCGGAGAGAGTGAAACCGGGACATCCCGATAGCATCGGTCGGCGAGTTCGACTCGCTCCGCCTTGAGCGTCACCACATCCGTTTTCCTGAAGAACATGTCCTCGAAGGGGAAGATCTGATCCTTGGTGTGGATGGCGGTTTCCGTGAAGGTGATTTCTTCGATTCCCTCCAGCTGGATGTATTTTCTTCCAAACATCCACTTTCCCAAGGTGAGGATCAGGAAGACGACGCCCGCCCCGACGCAGCTTCCTATGACGGCCGCGACCAGGCCTTGCACGGCATCTTCCTTGCCATGAATGGATGGTGCCAGAAAGGAAGCGGCGATTCCCGCTCCTGCTCCACCGAGGGTGATCTCGTCAGGAATGATCAGGTGTTCGTAGTCGATCAGTGTCGCCACGATGAAAAGGCTCATCAGGATCGAGGTCGCAATGGCCATGCCTGGGGAAATCGGGCCCAGTGCCAACCAAGAGCACATGAAGGCAATGCCGGTCAGAAACTCCACCAGCACGTAGCGTGGGGAGATGGAGATGCCGCAGTTGGCGCATCGTCCTCCAAGCTGGATCCATGAAACCAGCGGAATGTTGAGATGCCAGGGAATCTGATAACCGCAGGCGGGGCAATGCGACGGGGGGGTTGAGATGCTTTCTTCACGTGGCATCCGGTAGATGCAGACGTTGAGAAAGCTTCCGACGATGCATCCAAAGACGAAGAATACAAAGGTCCAGTAGTGGAATGGAACTGCTTCCCAGGTTTCCGAGCTAGGCATTGGTTTGGATGTAACAAATGAGGGGCACTGGCTGCCTTTCTTGCCGTGTCATGGGGCGACAAGAATCTGGAATTATTCGGGATTTGGCGAGAAAAGTTTCGAAAACGGGAAGTGGAAACGGCTTTGTGTTCCGCTCTGTCCGGAGGGGAATCGATCGAGTAGAGGTGGATCTCCGAGGGAGTGGGTAGTCGTCCGTCCTGGGGAATGGGCATGAAGAAACCCGGTGACCACTGTTCTTCATCGATCCCCTCGACGGTCAGGTGAATACCGCTCCAACACAGCCAGTTGGACCATTCGCCGGACTCAGGTTACGGAGCTCCCTTTCGATTCTGATGAAGTCGGTGTCGGAATCAAGGTGTTCAGGCGGAAGCCGAACTGGAAAAGAGCAGATTGACCAGGATGCTGGTCGAGGAAATGGCCGCCGTTTCAGCCCTTTGCACATGAGGTCCCAAGGTGACGGGAAGGGCGCCGCCTTCCAGGAGGGCATCCATTTCAGCGGTTGAGTAGTCTCCTTCAGGACCGATCCAAATGGCAACTCCCTCTGGTCTTTGTTCCGGCAGAGCCTCGATGATGGATCGACATCCCTCCTGAAGTGCACCGACCAGGTGCAATGGGTAAAGGGCACTTCCAACCTCGTCCGACAAAGAGGAGATGGAATGGATCCTCGGCAGCCAGGATCGGCCACATTGTTTTGCAGCCTCAATGGTGATTTGCCTCCATTTCTCGGCGTCGCTTGGTTTGGCGACACAGTGCCTCGAGAGGATCGGGTGAATGTCGGTGACACCGGTTTCGGTCACCTTCTGAATGAGCAGGTCCATGGCCTTGCCTTTGAGGACCGACTGGAAGAGCCCGATGCGAAAGCTGGGCTCAGCTTCCTTCCGGACGTCTTCAACCAAGAGTGACACCGACCTTCTTTCAACGGAGTGGGTGCGGCAACGATAGCGCCCCCCCTCGCCATCAAGGACCTCGACGATTTCCCCGGGCCGAATCCTCAGCACGCTGCTGGCATGGTGGGACTCGGCACGATCCAGCTGTATTTGATTCCCCGTGATCTCTTCGGCTGGAACGTGGAACCGGTGCATGGCGACATGCCTGTGAGGTCAGGAAAAGAACCTTTTCGCGCGATCAATGAAGTCCTTGATCTTGGGGTAAACGCTCGAGTCACAAGCTTCAGAGAACTCTTCCAATTTCTTCTTCTGATCAGAGGAAAGCTTGGAAGGCACCTCGACA
>CAZKNW010000430.1:0-4038 GCA_964554035.1 uncultured Verrucomicrobiota bacterium | reverse complement strand
CTGACAGCCTTGATCAAGAGGCTGTCGTCCGGTTTACCGGGCACGATGGCCGGGCCCGAATCACCCCCCTTGGACCAGCCACTCCGGGAATCCAGCGTCAGACCACCCTTCATCTTGCCGGCAGCGTGTGAATGACACTTGAAGCATCGTTGCTCAAGCACAGGCGCAACCCGGTTCATGAAGAAGCTGTTGGCTTCTTCAGCATGAACCCGCAGACCCAGCAGCAGCAGCATCAGGATGGTTCCAGGACGATTCACCAGACTGGATTTCAGTCGATCACTTCACAGGCGGATAAGGGTCCGAATGTTGGAAGATTCCCATGGGTTTGCAATGCCAATGAAGGAACCGCGGATGCACGCGAAGGAATGTTCACCACGAAGAATCGAAGAACATGGAGAAGTTGCGAAAGCTGCCGATCACACACTGGGCTCCCATCAGGGCCGAGGGCTCAATGGAACAATGTCGGGACCCCGATACGAAGCAGAGAACAAGACAGGATAATTATGGACCGGAAAATGAAAACATCCTCTTCATGGCCTTCGATTCTTCGTGGTTGGAATCCTTTGGTTGGAGTGCCTAAAACCCCAAAAACAACCAAACTCGAGACAACCACAACCGCCGCCTAAAAACCCTTTCCCTCAGGAGCCAACTGTCAGGTAATAACCGTCTCTGTACAAGTGTGTCGCAAAGGGGTCAGGCCATAAACCTAACTGCTTATGTTATAGCCGAGAACCCTTTTTTCTTCGAGTTCAATTTCAAAACAAATTTGCACATCCCCTCGATGTCCCGAACGACTCCAGATCGGTACTCCAATCGCCTCACCAGAATTAACTACGACATACATTCTTGACTCATCATAAAAGTTAAAAGAGTGCTGCATGAAAACAGACCATTCGTCATCCGCACTCTTGAAGGACTCCTTGAACTGTAAATAAAAAAAAGGTAGCTCATCTGGATAATCCTCGTAAGGCCAGCTTACACTAGATTCTCGTGGCGCCATATCCAAGATATCGACTCCGCTGAGATCAAATCGGTAAGCTATTCTACATCCACTAAAGCACAAACCATATAAAAGCGGGATCCCATCAAGTATTCGCGTTTTCCATATGGGAGCACAACAATTTCCATTAAGAGTAAAAATATGATGAAGATTTCTTGGCCCATAACTTAAGCCCGATATCTCTTTTTCATACCCCCCACCAAAAAAGGAACCGTTATCAACCTTTGTTCGTTCCAAAACATAGGTCATACCTCCAAAAAACACTACCGGATAGTCGTAAGGATTCACAACATATTCAATTTCTTATAAATTTCAATTACGGAGCCAGTCTCATAACGGGATCGGTCCTCACTATTGACACTTTTTATTTTCTACTGCAGGGACTCACAGCGGGCTTTTTTGAAAAGAAGTCCCTCAACGACATTTTGCTTCTGGAAACTCATCATAATTCTTGTTGGAAGATGGCTCACACGGCACTGATTGGCCAGTTTCGAATTTCGAATCACACCTCCAGTATCGAGGTAAGTCCCTTCAGGACTGGATCCTTTTGGGGATGAATGATCCCCGGGCTTCATTTCATTTCGCACCGGGGCTACATGCGTTGGCCGCTTCACCGCCGGGGGAGCATTTGAAAGAACGCGATCTTACTGGCAGGAATCGCAAACAAAGCAGAACTCAATGCTTCATCCCTCTGCCGGGGAATTAAAACCAAACCCAGACAGCACCAACCACCTCGTCCCCATTGAAGAACCCTGTCTTCCCGAAAGGTTCTGGACTGCGGCTGCGAAGCTGCCGCTCACACACTTGGCTCCCGTCAGGGCCGTGGACTCAATGGATCAACTCCCTTAAATCCTTACCGGAAGGCGCCCTGATAAACCCTTCCCTTCAGAAGCCAACTGTCAGGTAATAACCGTCTCTGTACAGTTTGTCGATTGTTGAGACGTGCCCCCTTTTCTACCAGTCATTGTAAGCTTCCCTTGACCGCACATAAAGTCGCTATTTTTTTAAGAAACCGTAAACAGTATCAGCAACAACCTTCAAAAGCTCACCAAAAAGAATCGAGAGGAAGATCGCTAACGGCCAAGAAACCTCCGTAAAGACTAGGAAATAGAACAGAGGGAAAGCACAAAAAAAAACGATTCTACCAACACCCAAACAAACAATACTTTTACAATGGTCATTGCATCCAGGTTATCTTTTTCTTTATCAACCTTCACATTAATCAATACCCGGCAATAATTCGCGGGTCGTAGAGATGGTAGGATAACGGGGTCGGTCCTCACTATTGACACTTTTTTTACTGCAGGGACTTACAGCGCGCTTTTTTGAAAAGAAGTCCCTCAACGACATTTTGCTTCTGGAATCTCATCATGATTCTTGTTCGAAGATCGCTCACACGGCACTGATTGGCCAGTTTCGAATTTCGAATCACACCTCCAGTATCGAGGTAAGTCCCTTCAGGACTGGATCCTTTTGGGGATGAATGATCCCCGGGCTTCATTTCATTTCGCACCGGGGCTACATGCGTTGGCCGCTTCACGACCGGAGGAAAAGAGAACTCCTTTTCTCCTGTTCCTCATAAAGCATCTGAGTTCATCAGCGTTTGGTTCTATTTCCCTTTCCCCACCGCGCCTTGCTTGACCTTGTCCAGCCAGACGGCGATGAGGATGACGGCACCGAGGACGATCTTCTGGGTGTAGGGTTCAACTCCGATGAGGTTCATGCCATTCTGGATGACGGCGATGATGAAGGCGCCGATCAGCGTTCCGATCATCTTGCCTTCACCACCCATCAGGCTGGTGCCACCCACAACGACGGCGGCGATGGTGTAGAGCTCGTACATCTGCCCGTAGGTGGGGGAACCACTCTTCAACTGCGAAGCCATGACCACGCCACCCAGCCCGGCGAGCAGGCCCGCACAGACATAGGCGAAGAGAAGCACCCGACGCACCGGCACGCCGGACAACCTGGCCGCTTCCTCGTTGCCTCCGACCGCATATAGGAATCGCCCCATCTTCATGTGCGACATCATGTAGTGGGCGGCTCCGTAGAGCAGGAGCATCAGGACAACCGCATTGGGAATGGAAAGGAAATCCGCACCCCGACCCAGCCAGACAAAGGAATCCGGAACCTGATGAATGGAAAGCCCCTCAGCAACGGTATAGGCCACGCCGCTCGCAACCAGCATCATGCCCAAGGTGACAATGAAGGGTGGCACACGAAAGACGGTCACCATCAATCCCGTGAAGAGTCCGACCAGTCCACAGGCGAGGATGCCTCCCAGGGAACTGAACATCATGCCAAAGGCATCGGCATCCACAGCCCCTGCTGTCTCCCGGATCAGCCAGGTAGTCAGGATGGCCGACAGGGCGATGAGGCTTCCCACCGACAGGTCGATACCCCCCGCGATGATCACCATGGTCATTCCAATGGCGAGGATCGCGATCACAGCGATCTGGTTGGAGATATTGAGGAGGTTCTGCTTGTTCAGGAAGACCGGCCATCGGTAGGACTCCGGCTTCAGCAGGACAGGCGCTCCCAGCTTCGGATGATCCCCAGCCACGTCCTCAAAGACCAGCCAACCCGCGCTTTCGGAAGTGCAGGCGATGACATCCAGCTGCTGGCCCTGCTCCACCAATTCCTTGAGCGCCTTCAGCGCATCAGTGGCCTGCCCACTTACCAGCACCACTTCGTAACCATCCGCGGTAAGCTCCTTCTCAAGAAGGGCTGAAAACTCTCCATCCTCTTGCGTATCTCTCGTGGCCACAAGGACGCGTCCTCCATCAGGCTGGCTCTTGGCAATCTGCTTGAGGAGATCCCGCGCACCTTCCTCACCTCCCGGATGCTGGGTCGTGACGGTCAGCGCGCTGAACAGCACGCACAGCACGAGCAACACCAGGAGCATTCCGTAATCACTGAAAAGCTTCTTCATTTGACGGCAAGTTCCATGATCTGTTCCTGGGTGGCGGAAGGCACGTCGGTCATCTCTCCCGTGATGCGTCCTTCATGCATGACCACGATCCGGTCGGCCATTCCGA
>CAZKNW010000429.1:0-4049 GCA_964554035.1 uncultured Verrucomicrobiota bacterium | reverse complement strand
CCGTGCCGTGCTCGTCGGTGAGCTCGACCGGCTCGTAGGCGGACTCGCCGCCATTGCGCACCGCCTGCTCGTACGCCGCCTCGGCGTCGAACACGGTGAGCGCGATGTCCTTCACCCCGTCGCCGTACCTTGCCACCTCGGCGTTCGGCTCCATGGTCAGAATCACACAGCTGGAAGTGGCAGAAGCATTCTCGCCGCAAGGTACCCACAGACCGGCAAACAGCCATGGTCCCTCGCCGCTTGAAGGAGAAAGTAGATGAGGGATCTTGCTCCTGCCCTCCGACTTCCATTCGTAGAAACCATCAGCCGGAACGAGACAGCGACGATGGATCCAGGAGTCCCTGAAGATGGGCTTCTCCGACGCAGTCTCCGAACGGGCGTTGGTTATCGGATTCTGTTTACCCGGCAATCTTATTCCCCATTGGCAATCGAATCCCTTGACCATTCCGTCGTCATCCATGCGGAATGCCAGAATGTCATCGGTCGGACAGATGTTGTACTGTTTCCGAAGCTTTTCAGGAATCAGCACATCCTTGCCAAAGGCCGACTTCAGCTTGTCCGATGCCTGTTCATACGTGAAACGGTTGCACATGATTTCAGGGCAGTTTGAGTTCTTGTCCGATTCGGAGGCGAACCGGATCAATGCCTGGGTTCGCTTTCAGAAAAGCTTCATAATCAATTCCGAAGTCCCGGGCCAACTCGTAGAAAGTATCCCCTGCCTTGACCACGTGAACCCTAGGAAGTTGGGGTTCGGGAGGGACTTTCGACTTTTCTATGGCCGGTGCCGCAGGCTTTGGTTTGGGCATCGTTGTGTTCCGGCTTTCCGTCCCACCACTTTCACGGATCTCCTTCATTACCTTGATCGCCTCCACAACACCGGCCCCTGCGGCCTGCTCTAGAAAACCACCCGCACGCGAAATCGACGGTTTCGTCCCAATGCCCCTCAGGTGCATCATGCCTGCCACATAGGCGGCCACGGGATGGTTGCCACTTCTTGCCGCTTCCTCATAGAGCTTCAAACCCAGCTCTTCATCACGGGAGAAACCCTTCCCTTCCACCAGAAGTTCAGCGAGGTGAACCTTCGCCTCCCAATCATCCGGGTCCAGAAGCACCGCCTTGCGGAAGCGAGCACCCGCTTCCACAAACTGCTCATTCTCGCGATGCAACTGACCCAATCGTCGATTGGCATAGGCACTTCCCTCATCCGCCAATTTCACCAGTCTTGCCATCGCCTCATCGCTGTTTCCCATTCTTGCCAAAAGGCTAATCTGAAGTCGTTGAGCCTCCTCGCCTCTAACACCCTCTGCAAGCTTCAGGGCCTGATCAAGGTCCAAGGACCTGAAGACGCCGCGCGAATACTGTCGTGCCAGAAGATAAGCGGCTTCCTCCATTCCTTCCTCTGCCAGATCCTCGATGGTATCCGTTGCCAAAAGAATCGCCCCGGGCCCAAGCCCCTTGCCGCCATCCTCGAGCCAGGCTCCAATTTGTCTCAATGAAGCCACATGCAGGGCCAGGGATTCGTCGCAGAGAATCTTCAACGTCTCTTCCGTAAGCTTCCTTCCCGCGTACCTCTGGAGACCCAAGCTGACGCCTCCATTCGGGACCCTCTTTTTTCCATAGCGCGCAGGAAGATGCATGTAGACGAACTCATCAAAAGCACCTTGAATCACTGTCCTCACTTCATCGGACCCTTTCTTCCCGAGCGCCTTCTGCCTCATCGTCTTGAGAAACAAATCCGCCTCTTCTGATCCTAGTTCACGAGCCAGCATGAAACGATCCACGGCATGGGGCAGGCTCGTGTCCGTTCCTACGCCTTGCAGCCAAGCCTTACCGGCGTAATGGGCACAGTCAGCATCACCTTCCTTGATGGATCGCTCAGCCAAATCCAGTGCCTCCTTCGCCTTTCCCTGATCCAGAAGAGCAAAGACCTCATCCAAAGGCCCTGCCACCCCGTCTAGAACGAGGAGCCACATGAGACTGATGATGAGAAGTGGCCTGAACATTGAGGAAGGAGCCTTTATGGAGCCCTAAAGTCTGCCGTCCTGTTGCAGTGAAAGCAAAAGAAACCCGTTTCCCTTCCAAAGAAAAAAGCGCCCCGATGAATCTCTCCATCGGGGCGCCCTGAAACTCTGTCAGCTTGGGATCACGCGGCCTTTTCCGGTTCGACTCCGGCATTCTCAAGAATGCTTTTCAAACGCATCTGGAAAGCACGCTCCATCACCTCCTGGACAAACTCTCCAACCGCAGGCTCCTTACTGGCGCTTGTGCCGGAAATGTTGAGGACCTGGACATGATGTTTCTCCAGAAATTCCAGCAATCGTGCAGCCTGTGTTCCATAGGCCTGATCGCGCCTCAGGTGAATGACAGGCTTACCGTAGCGGCCCGCCATCTCCGTTGTCTTGGAACAGGCACCCGTAAGGTCCTCGCCAAGGGAGAAAATGACGGTTCCATCCGAGCCGCGCACATTCCACTCCGTCCGCTGAAGGTATCCAGAACTCGGTGTCTCCTTCAGGTTGTAGTGCTTGATGATGAAGCCATCCTCGCCTGCCCTCGCCTTCGGGCACCAACCTCCATGAGGAATTCCATGGGCCGCAGCAAAGTCCATTGCCGTGCGCTCCGCACCCGTGAGCCCGCCGGAAACCAACTTTTCAATCATGGCCTTTCTGCCGAGGAAGTGCAGCAGCGGCTCAAGGTCAGGCTCGTTCATCGCCTTCAAAATCAGTCTTTGCCGATTAGGGCACAGCTCCAGGGCCTTGAACATCCAGCGCTTGGCCTGCTCTAGACGCCCCAGTTCGCAGGTGAACAAGGCGATGTTATAAGGGATCATCTCGCTCTCAGGAAAGCGATCGACAATATGCAGAAGGGTGTTCAACGCACGCTGCGACAACTTCATTTCGTGCAGACAGATCGCTTGGCCGAGCCAGCCTTCCACATCGTTGGGTCGCTTCTTGGAGTAAGCCACCGCCGTATCAAAGGCTGCATGCCACCGATGCTCATGTTTGAAAATCTCATACCTCAACTTAAGGACATCCGGATGAGTCCTCATGTCTGGTGAAATTCGCTCGATCTTGATGCCCGCCTCTAGGCTGTGTCCGTTTTTGAGACACTCTCTAGCCCACTCCAACAACAAGGAATCTTCCCTTGAAAAAGAGACGACGTCGTCTTGAGGCTCCACACCCAGCCCAGAATCCCTTCTGGGACTCAGGGAAAGGCTGTAGTCAACATAGTTTTCCTTGAGCGCTTCCCAAAGGTTGATGAGGAGCCAGAAAAAGACAACGATTCCAAGGAGAATCCAGAAGCCTTCTCGCGGAGTCGAAGTGACCTCGGTAACCACATAATCGCAACCCATCACCCCTGAGAGAATGAGCACAGGTTTGGCGATAGCGACTAAGTTGGTTTTGAGTTCAGTTTTCATAAGCCTGTCATTTCCATGACTGCTTCAAACCAGGACAAATATCGTTCCTGTTCCATTTGAAGCAAGTTCCTAAATCCCAACAAGTAGCATCCACGATGCCAAGATCATTCTGTGACGATAAAGATTTTACTCCACCATCGGATTCCCAGGAATAAAGTCTTACCTTTTGAATTGGCCACGGACTTCAAATTCCCCACCCTCCCGGCCCGGTGACCGAGCCCCCAAAATGGAAACCCGACCTGGTAATGATCATGATCGCCATGCTCTTCATGACGATTTCAGCGGCTTCCTTTGTCATCCATTGGGTCGAGAACCCACCCAAAGAGCAGGCCACCTCGGCAGAGGACGAGTCGCAGCCATCGGAATCCACCCACCACCCACCCCCCAAAGAACCGATTCCTCCCTGGGTCAACATCCTGACCACCTCACTCGTCTTCCATGGTCTCGGCCTCTTCCTCACACACTACCTCATCCGTCTTCACAAAAGTGACTGGCCTTCCATGTTCGGGTTGAACCACGATATGGGGAAGGCGGTGCGTCTGGGAACCATGGTGGGTTTGGCGTGCACCTTCCTTCTGTCCATGATGACCATCGGGATCGACAGGATTCTCACCCTGAATGAGATACCACATGA
>CAZKNW010000428.1:2881-4051 GCA_964554035.1 uncultured Verrucomicrobiota bacterium | reverse complement strand
TCGCGATCCTTCAATTCCGCAACCGTCCTTGCACCACTTCCCCCACCGCAATCCCATTGCCATGGGGACACCCGCCCCCTATTCTCAGGCCCCATGCCAACGGTATCGGAAAGGCTGAAGGAAGCGAGGGAGGCGTCGGGGCTCGACGTCCACCAGATCGCCGAGATCACCAAGATCAAGACCGAGCACATCCGTGCCATTGAAAACGGAGAGTTCGAGGTCTTCACCGCCCCCATCTACATCCGTGGCTTCGTCCGGACCTACGCAAGGACGGTAAAGCTCAATGACGAGGAAATCCTCAAGCAGCTTGCCGATGAGCTTTCCCACAGCCAGAAGCTCAGTGAACCACCCAGCCTGACCGGGCCCGCCAGGGGGCCGATCGACTGGATCATGTACCAGCTTTCCAAGCTCAACTGGCGCGTCATGGCTCCCCTTTTGGGAATCACGCTGCTTGCCCTGATCTTCATCGGCAGCTACCGCGTGTACAAAAGCGTCCAGGCACGCGATCCGCTTGCCGATCTCGGCCCGGGTCTTTATCAGGCGGATCCGGACGATTATTCGAATACGGCACCCATTCCGAAGAGTCCCTAAAGGACCGGATTTCCATTGACCTCCTTGAAGACTTTGTTTGTCCTACAGGAGCTCACACACGGACCCAAAGGTCCAAAAAAAGACTCCATCACCATGATCCGTCGATTGCTTAACCCCCTCTCCTTCATCGGCATCGGACTTTTCCTCACTTCCTTGGCTCAGGCCGAGATCAAGATGCCCGCCGTTTTCACTGACAACATGGTGCTGCAACGCGACACCGACGTGCCGATCTGGGGCTGGGCCAATGAGAACGAGGAGATCACCGTCCAGTTCAACGGACAGCGGGTTTCCACCAAGACCAAGGACGGCAAGTGGATGGTGGAGCTCAAGCCCATGCGCGCCACGGCCGTGCCTGGCGTGCTGACCATCGACGGCAGAAACCGTGTCTCCCTCCGGAATGTCGTCGTGGGTGAGGTCTGGCTCTGCTCCGGCCAGTCGAACATGGCTTGGACCATGGCGAAGTCCGAGGATCCCCAGGCTGAAATCGAGAACTCCTTCAATCCGAACCTCAGGCTCTTCACCGTCCTTCGCAAGAAGTCCGACTTTCCACTCCAGGACCTCGACATGCCATGGAACACC
>CAZKNW010000428.1:0-2871 GCA_964554035.1 uncultured Verrucomicrobiota bacterium | reverse complement strand
CCCGAGTTCTCCGCCGTCGCCTACTACTTCGGTAAGAAGCTTCAGAAGGATCTCGGTGTACCGGTCGGGCTGATCCATTCCTCATGGGGAGGTTCCCCTGCAGAGGCCTGGACCAGCAAGGACGCCCTCGAATCCAACAAGACCTACCGCGAGGAGATCCTCGACAACTACTGGCTGCAGCTCGCCCGCCACAAGCAGGCGTTGGAGGATGGAAAGAAAAGCCGCGTCCCATGGCAGCCCAGTGAGCTCTACAACGGCATGATCAACGCCCTCATCCCCTACGGCATCAAGGGTGCCATCTGGTATCAGGGTGAGTCCAACGCGTCCCGTGCCCATCAGTATCGCAGCCTTTTCCCCGACATGATCAAGGACTGGCAGAAACGCTGGGGACAGAGCGACTTCACCTTCATCGCCGTTCAGCTGGCCCCCTGGGACAAGAACAAGAAGCGCGAAATGGAAGAGATCACAGCCGCACCCGGCGACAGCGATTGGGCGGAGCTTCGTGAGGCCCAGCTCATGGCCACCAAGAATCCCAAGGTGGGAATGGTCGTCATCACCGATTACGGAACCAAGGATGACATCCATCCGCCCATGAAGAAGCCCGTCGGTGAACGCCTGGCCATCGCAGCCCGCGGCATTGCCTACAAGGAGAAGATCACCTACTCCGGCCCCACCTTCAAGACGATGAAGGTCAAGAAGAACAAGGGGGGCGTCTACGAAGCCATCCTTTCCTTCGATCACGTCGGCGGCGGACTCGTCGCCAAGGACGGAGACCTGACCGGATTCGCCATCTGTGGCGACGACGAGAAATGGGTCTGGGCAGATGCCAGGATCGACGGTGACACCGTGGTCGTCAGCAGCCCCGAGGTGGAGCGCCCCGAAGCTGTGAGATTCGGATGGGCCGACTACCCTGTCGTGAACCTCTACAATGAGGCAGGCCTCCCTGCCTCTCCTTTCCGCACCGACAAGTTCAAGGGCGTGACCGAGAAATAACCCCCTTGAATCCATTGTTTTCCGAAAGGCGCAGGTGACTCACCTGCTCCTTCTTTGTTTTCTGAACAGAAGCCAACGGAGGAAACAGAGAACCATGATCCGCGCCCGCTGGTAGAATCGATTGTCAGATCGATCACTTCACCAGTCCGACAAACAAGTGATCCCATTCACATGGGATTCCACCGGCCTCGCAAGAGGCCCTGCCGATCAAAGAGCGAGTTCGTTTCTTCTTCGTGCCTTGGTCCCTTCGTGTGAGAACAAACGAGCAACGATTCGGACTTTTGGTTTTTTTCCAATTCCTTGGGCAATTGAGTATTTGAGTCATCGCCTCTCACCTCTTCAAATCCACATACGCCGGATGCGCCCAGTCGTTGTGGCCGGCATCGAACTCGTGATAGGTGGACCCTTCCTTTGAGTCGGCCAGATTCCGGGCGTGCCTGGGTGGAATGACCTTGTCGTCCCGGCCTGCGTAGATATCGATACGCCCCTGGTAGTCGGCCAGAGCTTCAATATTGTCCCAGCGATCCACCATGATCAGGCCGACCGGAAAAATGGGAAACTTGTCCTGCGCCACGTCCTTGAGACGATCAAAGGGCACCACCAGGACGAGGCGATCGGGAGGCGGCTCCATGCCGGTGATGTGGCAGGCCGGTCCGCTGCCCAAAGATTCACCCAGGATGCACACCTCCGTTTCGGAATACATCCTGCGAATCTCGGTATAGGCGTCACGCGCGGCTTCATTGAAGGCCCACTCCGAGGGTTTACCCTCCCTGGTTCCATAACCGGGATACTCCAGGACGTAGAGTGAATCCGTTTCATGGATGAGTGGCAGGACATACTCGCGGTGAGCGGCCTGGCCTCCATTGCCATGAAACATGAGCCAGACGCGTTGGGGATTCTCCACCTCCCTGCAGACTCCGATGGCCTTGCCATCCACCATCCACGCCTGCATGTCCCGCTCCGGGGCCGGATAGCTCAGCTCGCGATGAGTTGGAAAATACAGGAGCTTGCGCTGAAGACACCCAGCCAGCAGCAGTACAACGCCATAGAGCGCCATACCCTTGGCCAACCAGATTCCCATCTGTCTTCTGCGTGAATTCATGCTTTGACGACCGATAAGTTAACTCCTTCGCCAACGTTCGCACATTTCTTTCGGGACTCAGCCTCAAAACTCCGCACTCGCGTCGGCCGCCTTCCTCCTTCAACATTTGAGGCGATGTCGAGATTTGACCGGGAGAAGTTCAGGAAACTGATCGAGAAGTCCCGCCTGTTCCTGGACGAGAAGAAACTGGTCGAGGAAGGCGAGCTGGTATCCTCGCGCCTCGGCACCTGCATCCATTTCTGCATCATGACGGGAAGGAGCTTCATGCGGAACAAGTGCCTCGTCCGCGCCTCCTCCCTCGCCTACACCAGTATCCTGGCCCTGATTCCCATGCTCGCCGTCATGGTCATCGTCTCCACCGCCCTCCTGAAGCAGGAAAGCGACAAGCGGATCGATGAGCTGATCGACCGACTGATCATGACCACCGCCCCCCAGTTGGATCTACTGGACGAGGTGGAAAAGGAGAACGAAGTCGCGCCTCAACCTGAGGACGATCAGAATGGTGAATCGGTAATGGCCCCGACCCAGGGAGAACCCACCGGTCGTGAGGCTGCCATTGGACACATCAAGCAGTTCATCAACAATGTGGATTCCGGGCAACTCGGCTTCGTCGCCACCATCATGATCGTGGTCGTGGCCATCTCCCTGCTGAGCACGATTGAAAACACCTTCAATGACATGTGGGGCGTCTCCAAGGGACGCAACCTGCTCAACCGCGTCATGCGCTACTGGACGGCCCTGACACTGGGACCGGTCTGCCTGATTTCAGCGATCGC
>CAZKNW010000427.1:2510-4052 GCA_964554035.1 uncultured Verrucomicrobiota bacterium | reverse complement strand
GCAGGCCGTAGGCGATGTTGTCGAAGATCGACTTGGGAAACGGATTGGATTTCTGGAAGACCATTCCCACGTGCTTCCTCAGGGCGATGGGATCGATGTCGTTACCATAGATGTTCTCCCCATCAATGCAGATGTTGCCTTCGATCCGCACATTGTCGATCAGGTCATTCATGCGGTTGATGCAGCGCAGCAGTGTTGACTTGCCGCAACCTGATGGTCCGATGAAGGACGTGACGATCTTCTCCCGGATCGACATGGAGATGCCTTTCAGGGCCTTGGCCTGCCCGTAGAAGAGGCTGAGGTTGTCGACCTCGATCAGGGGGCGTGCCGGGTGGCCTTCTTCCTTCGTCGCGGAGCTGGTGTCGTCGGCTTTTTCGGGGGCCTTCTTCGTGGACATGGTGGATGTTTCAGCGGGCGCTTGTAACATGTTATCTCAGTGGCCTTGGCCCATCTTGCGGCGCATGTGTGACCTTACGAGGACTGCAACGATGTTCAATGTGAACGTGAGGAGAAGCAGCACCAGTACGGTGGCATACAGGATTGGCCTGGTTTGTTCAATGTTGGGCGACTGGGTCGACAGGATGAACACGTGGTAGCCGAGATCCATGAACTGGTCGGTGAGGTGGGACGGGTAGCCCGCCATGTAGTAGGCTGCTCCGGTGAAGAGGATGGGTGCGACCTCTCCGGCGGCGCGGCTGATCGACAGGATGCCTCCTGTCAGGATGCCGGGCATGGCCTGAGGCAGGACGACCTTGATCACGGTCTGGAGTTTGGTGGCACCCAGTGCGAGGCTGGCCTCGCGCAGTCCGGGAGGGATTGCCTTCAGCGACTCTTCCGTGGCGACGATCACGACGGGAAGGGTCATGACGGCCAGTGTCAGGGAGGCCCAGAGGATGGCGGGCTTGCCCCATACGGGTTCAGGGTTGTCCGGATGAAAAAGCAGGTCGAGCTCTCCACCTACGAACCCAATGAAGAAGCCGAGTCCAAAGAGTCCGAAGACGATGGAGGGAACGCCCGCGAGGTTGTTCACGGCGCCCCGGATGATGCGGGTGTAGACGGAGTCGGGCCGGGCATACTCGGTCAGGTAAATGGCTGTGATGACGCCAACCGGAATGACGAAGAGGGTCATGAGGAAGACCCTTGCGGAGGTGCCGACGATCATCGGCAGGACTCCTGCCTTCTCGACATCGAACATGTCCTGGTCCGTTCCGGAGAGGATGAAACGCAGGGAAATGCCCTCCCATCCGTGCCAGGTGATGTTCACGAGGATGATGGCCAGGATGGCCAGGATGATGGCTGTTGCAAGTCCGGTCACGCCGGTAAAGAGGAAGGATGCGATGTCAATTCCACCCTTCTGAAAACGTCTGTCTCCTGTTGGGGGCGCCATCAGCTCCGTCCCTCCAGCTTGGCCTTGAGGCGGTGGATGATCAGGTCCCCGGCAAGGTTGGATACGAAGGTGACGGCGAAAAGCACCGTTCCGAGCATGAACAGCATACGGTAGTGGTGGTCACCGAAAACCGTTTCCGCCAGTTCTGCTGCAAT
>CAZKNW010000427.1:0-2500 GCA_964554035.1 uncultured Verrucomicrobiota bacterium | reverse complement strand
TCGTCCTGGCCGAATCGAAAAGGCTCAGTGACACGATGCTGGCATTGCCACTGGCCATGAGGACGATCATCGTTTCCCCGATGGCCCGGCCAAACCCGAGAACGACTGCAGCAAAGACCCCGGGCAGGGCGGCGGGGAGAATGATCTTCCACGCTGCCTGCCAGCGGGTCGAGCCGAGCGCGAGTGCCGCCTGGGTATAGCTTCCCGGCACGCTGGTGAGTGCATCCTCGGCGATCGAGAACACCACCGGAATGATGGCCAGGCCAAGCGCAATACCGGCCACGAACGAGTTGAGTCGGCTCTCATATCCGACAACCCGTTCCAGAAACGTGGCCAATACCAGAAGGGCGAAGAAGCCAAGGACCACCGAAGGAATCCCGCTGAGCAGCTCGATGGCGGGTTTGAGCCATTCCTTCAGACGGGGGGACGCCAATTGGGAGACGTAGATGGCAGCCGCCAGTGAGATGGGGACCGCGAAGAGGAGGGCGACCAGCGTGACTTTCAGGCTCCCCAGAACCAGTGGGACAATGTTGTATTTGTGGATCTCCGAGACTGGCTGCCAGATGTATTCTGGCTTGTCATAGCCTGACCACTGGTACGGTTTGACCAGATACCTCCAATCGGTCGTGTTGACTCCTGCATCCTTGTCCTGGGGAACTTCCGCTGCCTCTTCCAGTTTCACCTCCATCATGAGAAGAAGCGTTTCCTCGTCCATCTCCGCAAATTCCTCGTCGCTGAGCTCGAGGTATTTCTGAAGTTCCGCCTTGGGCAGGGAAGCCATCTGATCCGGATGAATGGCCTGGACCGCCACCGAACTGTCGGTGTTTCCCAGAAAGATGGGAAGGGCCTCTCTTCCGACGAAGAAGAAGATGAGGAAGACCATCAGGATCGCCGAAAGGGAAACGGCGAAAATACCCTTTTCGGCAAGCCATTCGACAGGGCGTCCTTTTTTGCCCTTGAGCGAAGAGGACCAGCTTGATCGGGCTGTTTGGGATGGCTCTTGCACGGTTTGAACAAAGAATGGGCCCGGTCCCTTCTCTTTGGGTGACCGGGCCGGAGATCTTCCGGAGAGCGGGAGAAAAGTCCCGCCTATTCTTGAAAACTTCAGTCCGCGGAGGCCTGTTTTTCTTCGGGCAGGGGATAGTAACCAACATCCTTGACGATCTTCTGCCCTTCCTTGGAACGGATCCACTTGAGGTAGTCGGCCACCTCGCCGGTATCGACAGCCGGATTGACGTAGATGTAGAGGTAGCGCCAGATCGGATACCTTCCAGACACTACGTTTTCCTCAGTGGGCTCAATCGCGGGTGAGTTTGCATCCTGCTTGACCTTGATCGCCTTGGCACCAGCACCGTAGGCAGCACCGCCATAGCCGACCCCACTCTGGTCTTTCCCAACGGCCTGAAGCACGGCCGCGGTTCCCGGCATCGTTTGGGCCCTCGCGTCAAAGTCCTTGCCGTTCAGCACGTTCTTCTTGAAGAACTCGTAGGTGCCCGAGCTGTTTTCACGACTGTAGAGCGTGATTTTTCCGTCGATGCCTCCCACGTCCTTCCAGTTGGTGATCTGGCCCGTGAAGATCCGGTTCAGCTGATCGAGGGTCAGGTGTTCAATGGGATTGGCTGCGTTGACGTAGACGGAGAGTCCGTCCAGCGCGACCTTGTATTCGGTGGGTGATTTACGGAAGGACTTGATGCAGGCGATCTTTTCCTTGGCCTTGATCTGTCTCGAGGCGTTGGCGAGGTCGGTCGTCCTGTTCTGCAGGGCTGCGAATCCAGTTCCTGAGCCACCGCCCGTCACCTGAATGGTCGTGGTTGGATGCTTGGACATGTAAATCTCAGCCCACTTCTGGGCGAGGATGACCAGGGTGTCCGAACCTTTGGCCGTAATCGTATCGGCAAGGGTCGAAGGCAAGCTGAGCGAGAGGATCAGGAGGCTCAGCAGGAGTTGGTAGTTTTTCTTCATTGGTTTCTTTCGAGGTAGGGACGTTGTTCCCCCCGCGCTTCATCAAGGTGACGGAAGGGTGACGAAATGGTGACAATGTCTAATTGGCGTAATGATGGTGGGTCAGAAATCGATGGAGACGCGGGAAGAAATGATGTGTGAATTCCCCTCAAGGCCATTCCGATCAAGGTGGGAGTGTATGTAGTTGACCATGGCCCGGAGTGTGGGACTGATGTACCAGTTGACACCAGCCGTGATGTCGCTGAGTCGACCTCCGTTGATCAGGCCACCGTTCAAGTCGGTCCTGGAGTAGCGAAGTGCCAGTTCCCATGCGCCTGAACCGTGGTCGCGGAAGCTGAAGTTTCGGTTTGGAATAAGTCGGCCGGCTGCACCCAGCTTTTTGTTATAGGGCCGATGTTCACCGGTCAGCATCCAGCTGCCTTGGAGATAGAGTGCGTCGAAGGAGGCGTCCGGACCGACAATGGTGTCAGTGTAGGTGTGGAAAAGTTCCGATTGAAAGGAGAGTGAGCCCATGGTCAGAAGGGCCTCAAGATGAGAG
>CAZKNW010000426.1:0-4057 GCA_964554035.1 uncultured Verrucomicrobiota bacterium | reverse complement strand
CAATGATGAGCTGTGCAGGGTCCGCCACGGTCTGGTGATCTACGGCGTCGTTCTTGGTGGCGAGCAGGACCAGGTCAAAGGAGGCGATGTTTTCCGGTGTGAGATCCGTGCTTTGGATTCCGGCCAGTTCGGAGTGTTCGCGTGAGGGGCGTATGACCGGCACGTGGGGGTCGTGGTAGCTAATCTCGGCGCCACGTTTGGCAAGGTTCTTCCAGAGAATGTAGGCCGGGCTTTCGCGGTCGTCATCGACGTTGCTCTTGTAGGCAATGCCGATGATGAGGATGCGGCTGCCGTTGACGGCCTTCTTGCGGGTCGAGAGCACCTCCATCACTTGGTGGACGACGTAGTTGGGCATGGAGGTGTTGACCTCTCCGGCCAGTTCAATGAAGCGGGTAGGCTGTCCATGCTCATGGGCCTTCCATGTCAGGTAGAAGGGATCGATGGGAATGCAGTGTCCGCCGAGCCCGGGGCCCGGGTAGAAGGGCATGAAGCCGAAGGGCTTGGTCTTGGCGGCCTCGATGACCTCCCAGATGTCGATGCCCATGGCGTCGTAGACCATCTTCAACTCGTTCACCATGGCGATGTTCACGGAACGGAAGATGTTCTCAGTCAGCTTCACCGCCTCCGCGATGCGCGTGCTGGAGACGGGGACGAGCTTCTTGATGACCTTGGAATAGATGTGGGTCGCCTCTTCAAGGCACTCCGGGGTCAGTCCGCCGATGACCTTGGGGATCTCGGCCACCTTGCTGTTGGGATTGCCCGGATCCTCGCGTTCGGGAGAGTAGGCGAGATGGAAATCGGTGCCGGCCTTGAGTCCGGAAGTCTCTTCAAGCGCCTGACGGAGGTCGGTGTCGGTGGTTCCGGGGTAGGTGGTGGACTCCAGGACCACCAGCATTCCCTTGTGAAGGTGCGGGCCCAGGGAGCGTCCGGTCTCCAGGATGTAGGATATGTCCGGTTCACGGTGGGCGCCCAGCGGTGTCGGGACGCAGATGATGGCTGCGTCACACTTGCCAACCTCCTCATAGTCGCAGGTGGCCAGGAAGTTGCCGCCCTCCTTCAGGTTGCTCACGTCCTCGGACGGAATGTGGAGGATGTAGCTTTCGCCCGCATTGAGCTTGGAGACCTTCTTTTGATCGAGATCGAAACCGACCACCCGGACGCCTGCCTTGGCAAACTGGATGGCCAGGGGCAGGCCGACATAGCCCAAGCCGATGATGGCAACTGATTTAGACATGTTCTTGGATTCCTTCCACCGATCTCTTTCATCGGCGAAGGCGGCTAGTTAATTGAGGAATTCCGCGGGGATCAAGGACCGTTCCACCTAGCTGGCGTCGCCGGCCTCGATTCTGGAGGCGATTTCGGCGGGAATGGGGCAGGCCTGCATGCCGCCGGCCTCATTGCGTGCCACGCAGACCGTGACCATGTTGCCGATGGCAACCTCCTCCCGTTCCTCCCCCTTCACCTTGAGGAATCGGAACTCGAAACGCAGGCTGCGGCTGCGTTTCTCCGTCACGGTCAGCACGATCTCAATCTCATCCTCAAAGCGGAGGGGCTTCTTGAAGTCGCAATCGACGTGGACGCGCGGCCATCCCACCGGCGGATCGGTGGTCTGGGTGTGGATGGAGAAGCCGAGCGAACGGAAGAAGGCGTGCTCGGCGTATTCCATGTAGCGGAAAAAATTCGAGAAATGGACGATCCCGGCCATGTCGGTCTCCGAGAACTCGACCCTCCGACGGATGGAAAAGGTGGTTGGCATGAAATCAGGCGGCGGTGGCCGGGGCGGTTGAAGGTTCAGGCCTGCTGCCGGAGTGGAGTTCCTCATAGACGCGGATGGTCGCCTTGGCCATGGATTCCGCGCTGTAGTCCTTCAGCACGACCTCCCGTCCCCTGGTCCCCATTTCCCGGAGGCCCTTCAGGTCCAGAAGCGCCTTCTCCAGGTCCCGGGACAGTGTGTCCGCGCTGGAAACATCACAGAGCACGCCGCCCTGGGTGGCCTCGATGATCTCAGGGAAGGCGGAGTGATTGGGTTGGGCAAGGGGCACCCCGGAGGCCAGGGCCTCGATCGTGTAGAGACCAAAGGCCTCTCCTTCCTCGGCGGGGACGCAGAGCAGGTTCAGGTTTCTGAGGAAATCCTGCTTATCCTCTCGCGAAAGGTTCGGGAAGAACTTGGCATCGGAGATCCATCCCTTCTGTTTGATCTTGTCCTGAAGCTGCGCCACGAAGGCCTCATCTCCCGGCCCGCAGCCGCCTCCGACCCAGAGTTCCAGGGCATCCACCTGGTTGCGTGCCTTGATCTGGAGAAAGGCCTCGACCAGGAGATCCAACCCCTTCTCAGGGCACATCCTTGCAAAGAAACCCAGGGCGGTCGGGCGTGGGATTGTGGGGGATGGCTCATAACCGTCCAGGTTGATGCCGTTGTGGATCACGCGGAATTTCCGGTTCGGGATCTCAAGCTTCTCCTTCATCAGGTCGGCGAAGTACTGGCTCGGGGAGATGAACAGGTCGATGTCGCGGGCCCGTTCCGCCATGAGCTTCCAGACTGCCTCCTTCTGTTCCGGCCGCATGGATTCCACGTAGTTGAACTCGCCCTGAAGTTGGCAGACGACCGGACAGCCCAGTTCCTGTTTCAGTCTTCGGGCCATTCCGATCAGCATGGAGTTGCTGAGGCTGATGACATCCGGGTGTCCCTGGGCCTTGAGGAACCGGATCAGGTCATCCAGTTCCTGGGTCTGGTTGCCTGATTCCCCCATGAGCATGGAGAGGGTCAGCTCCCCCACATCCTCGGCCCGTGTCTTGGCCGCCCTGCCATGGGTCCATTTGAGAAACTGGCGGGCACCAGTGATTTCCCGGATGAAACGGGGTGCCTTGCGGAAAAATTTGGAAATCTGGTCCAGGTAGACGTTGATGCCGTTGTAGAAGAGGGGCGCGTCCTCCGTGGCATCCTCCTCCTCAAGCGTCATCTCAAGGTAGAGGGGGATCATGAGCGTGTCATGTCCCTGGCGACGCAACTCCTTCACGAGGATGTTGTCGCGAAAGCAGTTGCCGCAGTACATGCCGCCGGCACCTGGCGTGAGTTGGACGATGTTCACGAGGCCGAAGATAATCGGGGTGCGGAATCCGTCTAGCCCCGAAATCACAGGAAAGGGTTGGAGGGAAGGGCCTCGTTTCAGCAGGGCTTTCGGGGAAGAGGGCTGAAGGCCCGCCTCAAGCCTTCTTCAAGACGACAACACAACGTCCGGCAAAGAACGACGGAAGCATGGAAAGAATCCCGTCCACGCCATTCATCACTGGAAGCATCGCTTTGGGATAGATGGCGGGCTTGCTGAAGCCGCCGCTCAGGAAGTAGGCCCAGCAGGCGAAGGCTTCCTTTTGGACGATTTGGAAGCCCTCAATGGTCCGGCTCTCTTTGAAGAAGAGACGCGTCGCGTTTCCTTGTGCGGCGTAGTAGGCGTGGTCTTCCGGGGGGTGGTCGTTTTCTGAAATGTCTGCCTTCCTTCCGATGGGCTCGTGATGCAGGGGGCCGTAGACGATGGAGCTGAGCAGGCTGATGTAGGGCTCCAGAAGGATCACCCGTCCGCCCGGTGCAAGAACCCTTCGGGCCTCGCTGAAGAAGGCGAAGGGTCTTTCGAGGTGATGGAACACATCAATGAGAATCAGATTGCTGGCCGACTGGTCCTCAAAGGGGAGATCATAGGCGCTACCCACCTTGTCGATCCATGGATTGGGAAAAAGGTCGGTGGTGATGGCTTCGGGCAGGTGTTCCTTGAGGTTCCCGATACCGGCCCCGATCTCAATGGTCCTGCCATCCGCTTGGGAAAGCCAGGGAATCAGGTGCCGGTAGAACTGACGGTAGAGCGCCTGAAGCAGGGGCTTGCGTTTCCACGCTTCAAGATTCTGCTGGATCTCCTTCTGATGCTGGTCCAGCGGCAGGCTCATTTCATCCGAAGAACTTGAAGCGTCCCGAGGCGAACTTGACCATCTTCAACAGGAGCCAACCGTGACTCCAGCGACTGATGTTGGTCGATCCGTAGGTCCGGGCGCGATAGCGGACTGGCAC
>CAZKNW010000425.1:0-4062 GCA_964554035.1 uncultured Verrucomicrobiota bacterium | reverse complement strand
CAAGCTCGCGAGTTCGATCATCCGTGCCCAGACCGAAGTCAGGGAACGGACCGCCAGGAGACGTGCGGAGAACGACCTCAAGAAATCCGAGGAACGCAACCGCGCCCTTGTCGACGCGGCAAGGGACTGCATCCTGAGTCTCAACACGGAAGGCGTCATCACCTCCCTGAATCCCGCCTTTGAATCCATTACCCGCTGGTCCCGCGATGAGTGGATGTCCCGGAACCTCAAGGAACTCGTCCACCCTGAGAATGAGGCCCTTCTCACCAACGGCCTGTCCAGGGTGATAACCTCCCGCGAAGGAGTCACCTTCGAGGCGAGAGTCCGGTGCAGGGACCTTTCATGGAAGGGAATCGAGTTCAACCTGAACCTGATTCCCACGGAAGGACGACAAACACGTGTGCTGGGCATGCTCAGGGATGTCTCGGACCGGAGGCAACTTGAGGAACAACTCCGTCAGGCACAGAAGATGGAATCCATCGGCCGTTTCGCAGGTGGAATCGCCCACGATTTCAACAACCTCCTCACCGTGATTCGGGGCAACATCGAATTCCTGCTCGATTCCGGTCCACATCCCTCCACTACGGAGATCAGCCTCAAGGAGATCGATGACTGCGCGGACCGGGCCACCAAGCTCATCCGACAGCTGCTCGCCTTCAGCCGGAAGCACCCGCTCAAGAAGGTGGCCATCGATGCCAATGCGCTGATCAAGAACCTTTCAGGTCTTCTCCAACGCCTTGTAGGTGAAGACATCGAGATCACGATTGATGCAAGCGACGACGATGCCTTCGTCATGGCGGACCCGAACATGCTGGAACAGGTGATCATGAATCTCACGGCCAATGCGAGGGATGCCATGAAGAACGGCGGAAGGTTGGAAATCACCTGCAACCCTAAGACAATCGAGCGGGGGCACTCTGAAAAGGTTGCCCATGCCTACGAAGGAGACTTTGTCAGGCTTTCCATCTCCGATACGGGCCCGGGCATCCCTGACGAGTCCCTGCCCTACATCTTTGAACCCTTCTACACCACCAAGGACAAGGACAAGGGGACGGGCCTGGGATTGGCCACGGTCTATGCCATCGTCCGACAACACAGGGGATGGATCGAATGTCGTAGCATCGCAGAGAAGGGAACGTCCTTCGACATCTACCTCCCCAGCTGTGAAAAGGTCGAATCGGTCAACGCCGCCCCCCCACGCCCCCAGAAGGTGGATGGAGGATCGGAAACCGTGTTGCTGGTCGAGGATGAGGACGCGGTCAGGATGCTTGCCATCAGGATACTCAAGAAGCATGGCTACGACGTGATCGACGCATCGGATGCAAAGAGCGCACTTGAAGCATTCAAGACCCGCAAGGACGACATCTCCATCCTGATCACCGACGTGATCATGCCGGGAGGAAAGAACGGGATCGAACTGGCCGAGGAGATCCGTGGCTCGCGGCCGGACGTCAAGGTGATCTATTCCAGCGGATTCTCGGAAGGGCACCTTGATGACGAGACAGAGCTGGATTCCTCCTCGGTCTTCCTGTCCAAGCCCTACAGTCCTACCCAGCTTGCCCAGACCATCAGGGACCTGCTCGACGGCAAGCCCCCCGTGCCTTCGAACGACTAGGAGCCATCCAGTCGCTGGTGATCCATCGTGCACTATCCATTCCGTTCCAGGGAAAGGCGCGCTGACTCGAGGGGAGCTATGGGTAAAGGGGATCCCCCTGGGAATGAAACCATCCCGCCATTCGCTTCTTCAGTCCGGAAACCAGCTCCTGCCGCTCAGGAACGTCGTACAGGTTTTCCAGCTCAAGGGGATCACGATCGAGGTCAAACAACTGCCACTTCTTCAACTCCGGGTAGTGGATCAGTTTCCATCGATCGGTCCGAACCATCCTCTGGTAATCGTAGAAGTAGCCGAAAATCTCACCACGCCAATCGGGATTCCCTCCCTCAAGCAGCGGCCTGAGGCTGGCTCCCTCCAGTCCCCCATGTGGATGGATTCCGGCAAGATCCACCAGGGTGGGATACAGGTCCCTCAGGGTCACCATTTCCTCGCGCCGGACGCCTTTCCCCACCCCGGGCCCCGTCACCAGAAAGGGAACACGCATGGTGTGCTCATACATGTTCTGCTTTCCAAGAAGCCCATGACTGCCCACCGCCAGCCCATGATCGCTAGTGAAAAGGACGTAGGTCCCTTCCCTCCACGGCTCCTCCTCCAGCCGCTTCAGGATCCTGCCGAGCTGGTGATCCATCTCCTCGATGACCGCCCGGTAGCGTGACAGCAGCTCCCTGACTTCAGACTTGTCCCTGGGGATCGGCAACAACAGTTCATCCCTACCCTCCAAGTTGCCATGGTCGAAGGGATGCTCCTCCATGAAATTGCCTGGAAGCTGCACCTCCTCCGGCAGATAGCGCCCCTGAAGGCGGGGCGGGACCATCAAAGGATCGTGGGGTGCGGTAAAATTGACATGAAGGAACAACGGCTTCCCTTTCCCACCCTCCAGGGAAGCAAGGGCCCCCTCAGCTATGTGACGGGAGGTCTCGGCGGTCACCCCGATTCCCTTCTCAAGCTCGGGACGCCCGGCCTCATCCTTGAAGGTCCAGCCCCGGTAGCCGGTGATCAGATGTCCAGCATCATCATAGCGGTCCTCCTTTCCCAGCGCACCGGCACCACCACTTGTAAAAAGGGCTGCTGTCTGGTCATACCCCCGTTTCAGGGGATGCCCGTCATTCATCCATTTTCCGCAATAGACCGTCCGGTAACCGACACTCCTGAGTTCCTCTCCCAGAAATCGGGACCCGGGCGCAAGGCGTCCTCCCCGGTAATAGACTCCGTTCTTCCATCCCGTCCTTCCGGTCAGGATTTCCGCGCGACTCGGCACGCAAAGGGGAAAAGAACAGAATGCCTGGTTGAAAACGGTTCCCTGATCCACCATACGATCCAGGTTCGGGGTCCGGATCCCCTCCGCTCCCAGGGAATGGATCGTATCGGGACGCTGATCGTCCGTCACAATGAGGATGAGGTTGGGGGCCTGCCCATGGAGGCGGATGGCAAGCAGGAGGATGAGGACCGGGACTGCTCTCATGGTGGAGACATGATGCCACCCTGTTTCGCCTTCGAAACACCAAAATCGTTCCATTGCATTTCAGGTGACACGCGCCCAAACTGTCTTTTCCAGCTCATGGGTGAGGAACCGAAGAACAACCACGGCGAAGAAAAGCTGAAGATCTATTTTCTTCCCAACCTGATGACCGCAGGCAACCTGATCTGCGGCTTCGTGGCATTGACCAAGATCGTCGAGGCCGACACGGCGGCACCCGAGTTCAACTCCGTGATCCGCATGGCCATCTTCTTCATCCTGATCGGGTGTGGATTCGACCTGCTTGATGGCCGGGTCGCCAGGATGGGCGGAAAGGAAAGCCCGTTCGGTCAGGAATTCGATTCCCTGGCGGACATTGTCTCCTTCGGCATCGCCCCGGCCTTCCTCATGCATCGTGTGGTGCTCGCGGACATCACCTATCCCTCACCTGAGGTTGGATGGGTCATCGCGATGGCCTATCTGGTCTGTGGTGCACTGAGGCTTGCCCGGTTCAACTGCCTGGCCTCCCTCAATATTTCCACGGGCACCAAGAACTTCGTCGGGTTCCCCATTCCCGCCGCGGCAGGAATGGTCTGTTCGCTGACGCTGCTACTGATGTGGTGCGAGGACCGTGGCGTGGCAACCCGGGAAGGCCGATACATACTCCCGTTCCTGATGATTTTCCTGTCCTTCATGATGATCAGCAGCGTGGAGTATCCCTCCTTCAAGAACCTGGACCTTCGCGCGACCCGCCCCTTTCACAAACTGGTCGGGTTCATCCTTTTCTTCGGCCTCATGATCATCATGAGGAACTTCATCCTGCCGATCGTGCTTCCAATGCTATTCACCGTTTATCTCGTCTACGGTTTTGTCCGTCCAAAGATCTCCTTGAAGATGCGGGAGGAGATCGAGGAAGAGGAGAACTGGGGATGAAGAAGGTCGTGGTTCAACCCGTTTCCCTTCGCATCAGGGTGACCCCTTGTTTCCCATG
>CAZKNW010000424.1:0-4072 GCA_964554035.1 uncultured Verrucomicrobiota bacterium | reverse complement strand
CATGTTTCACACTTTTGCCGCCGAGGAAATGACCGATCATCTGCGGAAGGAAGGTCGCCTTCTTCCCTGAGATCGCCCTTGGCCACCCCGACAATCCCTTATAGAAACGGAGGACACATGAAGTTGAGATCGGTTTGCCCTGTCCTCGTCCTGTTGCTGCTCCCTTTCATCGGAGAGGGGGCGTCGACCGATTTTCGCAGGGATGTGCTGCCCTTCCTCGACAAGCACTGCAAGCGCTGCCACGGCCCGGACAAATCCAAGGGAGATCTGCGCGTGGATGAGGATCTCTCGACGAACTTTCTGGATTACGTTTCCCATGAGAAATGGGGCGAAGTGATCAATGTCCTGAACGGCCACGAGATGCCACCTGAGGATGAACCCCAGCCCTCCACGGACGAGGTGGCCAAGGTCGTCGACTGGATCACCGGAGAGATGGTGAAGGCGGAGATGGAGCGACGGGATGCCGTCGTGGTGCTGCGCAGGATGAACCGCGCGGAATACCGGAACACGATCCGCGACCTGATTGGGATTGATTTCGATGTCTCCGCCCTGCCGCTCGATCCCCCGACCGGTGGATTCGACAACAACGGTGGTGCCCTGACGATGTCGCCCCTTCATGTGGAACTCTATCTTCAGCTGGCGGGCCGGATCCTGGATCGCGCGCTCGTGGAAGGGGAGCGGCCCTCATCGATCCGCTGGCGTTTCCAGCCTGAGGAAGGGGATGGAGACCGGCACCGGATCGAGCTTCCCAACAAGCAGCGTCCCATCGTCCATGGAGCCAAGTGCCGCAAGGAGGGTGACTTCACCGTCATGCACCACGACAGCTGGAACTTGGTTCCCAACGCACGCGGTTTCAATCTTCCTGAAGAAGGGGAATACATCATCCGGGTAAGGGCCGGTGGATGGGTACCATCGAGGGCCGCCGTGGTGGATTCCGCAAAGCAGTTCCTGGTGGAGCGCTTTGAGAAGGACCTGAAGAAGAATCCGGGAAGGGCGGACTCACACAAGGCCAGGCTCAAGACCGATCTCGACCACTTCCAGACGGATCGGATGTATGACTACGGTCCCCCGAGATTGGCGCTGACCTTGAACCTGGGTGGCCAGCCGCAGGTGGTGGCGGAGTGGGACGTGGACGCCCCCAAGGACAAGCCGCAGGTCTATGAGTTCCGCGTCCGCTGCACGACGGAATCAGCCGGTATACGTCTGGCCTATGGCTATGACATTCCCAGGGAACTGGAGAACTTCTGGTTTCAGGGCAAGGACGAGTTCGCCCGCCCCGAGGTCTGGCTGGACTGGTTTGAGATTGAGGGTCCCATCCATGAGGCATGGCCTCCCGCGAGCCACCGGCGCCTGTTGGCTCCGGCAGAAGGGGACAGCGATGTTGCAGCGGCGAAGGAGGTTCTGGCGTCCTTCATGCGCAGGGCCTACCGAAGGCCCGTGACCGATGCCGAGGTTGGGGAGAAGCTGGTACTCTTCGAGCAGGTTCGCGGACAGAAGGATTCCTTCGTGGAAGCCATCAAGATCCCCCTGATGGCGGTCATGGCCTCACCTCACTTCCTGTATCTCTCGGAACCTTCCGGGCAGAAGGAGGCTAGGGCGCTCAGCGACCATGAGCTTGCTTCACGGCTGTCCTATTTCCTCTGGTCGAGCATGCCGGATGAAACGCTTTTCCAGCTGGCGGACCAGGGACGTCTCAGGGATGAGTCCGTTCTGCTCAGTCAGGTGGACCGCATGCTGGCCGATCCGAAGAGCGAGGCCTTTGTGAAGAATTTCGCGGGGCAATGGCTGGGGCTTCGGGAGGTCGGTGCCAATCCTCCGGCCCAGGACCTTTTCAGGAGATACGACCGGCACCTTGAGATCTCCATCGTCGAGGAGTCGGAGTCCTTTTTTCGTGAGATCCTGAAGAACGACCTCAGCGTCATGAACTTCGTGAAGTCGGACTTCGCCGTGGTGAACGAACGACTGGCCCGCTTCTACGGCATCCCCGGGGTGAAGGGGGACCACCTGAGACGGGTGAAGCTCCCGGCCGACGTGCAGCGGGGAGGGGTCATCACCCATACCTCGATGCTCACGATCACCTCGAATGGAACGCGGACCTCACCGGTCAAGCGGGGCACCTGGCTGCTGAAGAACATCCTCGGCATGGATCCCGGGCTCCCGGTCGCCAATGTGGGGGACATCGCTCCGAAGGTGCCGGGCATCGACAAGGCCACGGTGCGGCAACGATTGGAGATCCATCGGGAACTTCCGCAATGCGCCCGTTGCCACAACAAGATTGATCCACTGGGCCTCGCCCTCGAGAACTTTGATGGTTCCGGTGCATGGCGTCTCCAGGAGGGATTCGGCTACAAGGGAAGGATCTCAAGCAACGATCCCTTCATT
Organism: uncultured Verrucomicrobiota bacterium; assembly: GCA_964554035.1. GTDB lineage: Bacteria > Verrucomicrobiota > Verrucomicrobiia > Limisphaerales > CAZKNW01 > CAZKNW01. Next base: position 1,690 of record CAZKNW010000424.1, on the reverse strand, counting down.
GATGCCTCCGCGAGGCTTCCTGATGGCACAGAGATCAACGGCGTGTCCGACCTGCAGGATGCCCTGGTGCAGAAGGAGGATCTCTTTCTTGGCTGCCTCGCCGGAAAGCTGATGACCTATGCCCTCGGGCGTGAGCTGGGAATTGCGGACCAGCCTGCCGTGGATGCCGTGGTCGCCGACGGCAAGAAGAACGACTACTCCTTGAGATCCCTGCTGAAATCGATCGTGACCTCCCATCTTTTCCAGACCAAGTAGAACGCCATGACGCCACTCACCTCGAAACCCCTTTCCCGCCGGCACGTGCTTCGTGGCCTGGGTGCCTGCCTGTCCCTTCCGTTCCTGGAGGCCATGCTTCCGCGTTCCACCTTTGGTGCCCCGTCGAAGTTCAGGCCGCTGGCGCGTTCCCTGGGGGCGCATCCGAGGTTCATCGCCTGTTACGTGCCCAATGGGGTCAACATCCTCGAGTGGATGCCCGAGGCAACGGGCAAGGGCTATGCGATGTCAAAGACCCTCTCGGAACTGGAGCCCCTGAAGGACGAGTTCTCCGTTGTGACCGGGATGGGTCATCCCAATGCCAAAGGCGGTCACAGCGGCGCGGATACATGGCTCACGGGTGCCGACCTGCAGGCCGTTCCCGGAGCGGACTACAGCAATACGGTTTCGATCGATCAGGTCATCGCCGATCAGTTGGGGAAGGAGACGCGCTTTCCATCCCTGCAGCTTTCCGATCAGTCGGGCACCGGGTCGGCGGGTCACAGCCACACGCTGAGCTTCGACCGGAGCGGTACGCCATTGCCTGCCGAGAATTCCCCGAATCGCCTCTTCGAAAGGCTCTTTGTTCCTGACACCGCGGAGGACCGGGCCGCGACGCTCAGGCGCTATGCCGAAAGGCGTTCGATCCTCGACAACGTCCTGGGTGAGGCGAAGTCGCTGCATCGCAAGCTGGGCAAGGCCGACCAGGACAAGCTGGATGAGTATCTCAGTTCCGTGAGGCAGACCGAGGAAAGGGTGAAGCGCATGGAGGACTGGGTGGATGTCCCCAAGCCCGAGGTGGATCCAACCCACCTGCAACTGGGCAGCCAGCCGCGCAATGCCCATGACCGTCCGATGTGGGTGGATGTGATGCTGGAGCTTTCCTACCTCGCCTTCCTGACCGACACCACCCGCGTCATCTCCTACGAATGGTCCAGGGAGGCGGGAGGTTTCGGTGGGGGTGGCGAGAACCACCATGAACTTTCCCACCACGGCGGGGATGCCGGCATGCTGAAGAAGCTCGGTGTCATTGATCGCTTTCACCTTCAACGACTGAAGCGCTTCCTCGAGTTCCTGAAGGAAACCCGGGAGGGTCCCCAGAGCATGCTTGAGAACACCATCGTGCTCTACGGTTCGGGCATGAACTCCGGAAAGGGAGGGGCCCATTCACCGAAGAACCTTCCGCTCCTTGTGGCAGGGGGCAGGGGACTCGGGTTGAAGCAGGGCCAGCACCTGGGCTTTGACGAGGACGGGCATCCTCCGCTCTCCAACCTGTTCGTCAGCATCGCCCAGGCCACCGGGATCGAACTCCCCTCATTCATGGATTCGACAGGGACCCTGAGTGGGATTCATTGATCCCGGGATCGACGATTTTCGCCAAGTTGCTAGGGCCAATCGACATTCACTTCAACCAGATGAGCGAAGCTGCTAGGTAAAG
>CAZKNW010000423.1:0-4080 GCA_964554035.1 uncultured Verrucomicrobiota bacterium | reverse complement strand
GCGACGGCATCCGGTTGGTTGGCCTCGATGGCCTTCTGGGCCACGCCGGCCCAATCACCATGGATGGCGTTGTTGTTGCCCCCCAGCGTGGTGCAGTGGCAGGCGTAGTTGGCCAGCAGCGCACGGATCCTGCCGTTGGGTCCAGTGACCCTCATGAGGGGCATGGAATGGTCCACAGGCGCCCCCTCCTGAACACCAAAACCCGTCCATTGGCCGTCCTTGAGCACACGGCGGTTGACGGCAAAATCCAGTTTGCCTTGCGCCCAGTCCACCTTCGCGGGCTTGCGGTTCTTCAGTGCCTCACGGGAGATTCTTTCCAGGGTGTCGAGCAGGTTGGCGGTGTAGCGCTTGATGGCTTCATCCTGTTCCTTGGGAAGCACCGAGAGAAACATGCCAGGCAGCACTCCATCCAGCTGGGGCGCGCAGTGGGTGTGCGAGGCGCAGATGGCCAAACGGGAACGATCAACGGATGTATCCTTGCAAAGGCGGTCTGCCAGTTCGTCGGTCACCCATTCAGGAATTCCGATGGCATCCAGCGTGATGAGCACCGAGGCGTCCTTCTCCCCGAAGGCAAGGGCCTTGGCGTTCAGGCGCAGGTTGACCTCGCTCGTGGGTTCCGTCCGGCTGCCGTAGCCACTGAGACGAATGGGTTCGCTGGGAGTGATGTCGGCCCTGGCGGTTCCAACGGGAATCAGGTCGGCCTTGAGATGAGGGCTGACCGTCCAGAGGAGCAGAGCGACGAGAAGTGGGATCAATCGTTTTGGATTCATGGTCTGGGACGTGGCACTAGGGTATGACGCAAGGGATTTGGGCTGTCCATTTTTTTGGGCCCCGGGGAACGACGGGATTCTGGTTGTTCCTGATAGTCATTGGTTTCCAAATGCCTGAAGCAGAGGGGTTTTGGTGAGAATGAAAGCCTGGGATGATGATCAGAATGGGAATTCGATCATCGGACGTAAAGTTTGGTTGTGGATTGGTCGATCTAGAGGACGACGAAATGTTCCAACCCGCATATCGGGAGAGTATTTCGACCCGAGCTTGAACACACCCGATCTGCCTCGAATGACCCAGGTTCTGACCCAGGAACTCATGATGAAGCCGGCCTGCCTTGCAGGAATGGTCTGTTCCTCCATCCGGGAGGAAACCCTGGCTGCGGTGGCGGTCGGTACGGGGCTGGCGATCGGGATGATCGACCGCTCCATCAATGTGGCCGGCATCCTTCATACGTTGCTTCCCTTTGCGAAAGGCGATGTGATCAGGGCTCAGGTCAGACCCGGGCTTTTTGTGGATTCGGGAGTGGAGACCCTGCTGAGGAAGCTGAAGGGCCACGGTGCCCGTGTTGATAGGCTTGAGATCTATGTGGTGGGAGGTTCGATGATCCTCGGCGCCACGAATGAACTCAAGATCGGGCAGCGGAATCGGCAGGCCCTTGAAACGGTCCTTGGGAAGCATTCGCTCAAGCTGACCGGTGAACACGTTGGAGACTATATCAACCAGAGTCTTTTTCTTCCGGTCGGGCCGGAGCGCCCCTGGTATGAGATCACGGGAAGGGAAGGAAGATTTACCCTATGAAGAAGATCGATGAACTGATCAATGAAGCCACCCATCTTCCACCCGCACCGACGGTGCTGCCGAGACTGATGGTGCTTCTTGGACAGGAAGACGTAGAGGCAGAGGCCGTCACCCGCCTTGTCGCCCTGGATCCTGCCCTTGCAGCCGGAGCCCTCAGGCTCTGCAACAGTGCCTTTTTTGGAGGAGTGAGACAGGTGGACAACCTGCCTGAGGCGATCACGCGGCTGGGTTTCAAGCAGGTCTATCGCCTGGTGACGATCATCTGTGGATCACGGGCGCTCGGGAATGAGCAGACCGGCTATGGACTACAGGCCGGGGAGTTGTGGCAGCACTCCGTCACCTCGGCCGTTGCGGCCCAGATGGTCGCCAGGGACCTCGGTGCCGACGACAGTGTGGTCTTCACGGCAACGCTGCTTCATGACCTGGGCAAGATTGTCCTGACGGGCCATTTCGACAGGATCTACATGCAGTTGATGGAGGAGGTCCAGAATGCTACCGAGGCCTTCGTCGAGGTGGAGCACAGGCTGTTGGGAGTGGACCATGCGGAGGTGGGAGGGCGTCTTCTCGATCAGTGGAACTTCCCCGAGAACCTGGTGCGCGCCGTGAGTTTTCACCATCGGCCTACGGAAGCGGGAGATCACCGGTCATTGGCCTCGATGGTGCACGTGGGCAACCTGATCGCGCACTGCCTTGGTCATGCCTACGGCCACAGCGCCATGGCAACCGAAACCAACGAGGACACCTTCAAGGAGCTGGGAATCCGGGCCAGCGCCATCAATGAGTACATCACCCGGGTGGTGGATGAATTCGAGACCATCAAGGAATTTTGCAACGTGGCAGCCTAGGAGAACTATGAACAAGGACGAATTGGACGCATTGATCGACAAGGTGGAGGAACTACCACCGGCACCGGATGTCTTGCCTCAGCTGCTTCAGCTTCTGGGTGAGCCCGATGTGGATGCCGACTCGGTCGGAAACCTGATCAATCATGACGCCTCCCTGACGGCGGGCGTGCTTGCGCTGGCAAACAGCGCCCACTATGGGGGAAGCAGCCAGGCTACAGTCATTTCCGAGGCGATCATGCGTCTCGGCTTCCAGGAGATCTTCAAGATGGTCGCTGCGGTCAGTGGGCGCCGTGCCTTCAGCTCAAACACCCCGAGCTGTATCGACGAGTCGGAGCTTTGGCTTCACTCCGTGGCGACAGGAGTCGCCTGCCAGGTGGTCAGTGAACGCACAGGGGAAAGCCCGAACGAGGCCTTCACGGCCGGGCTCCTCCATGATATCGGGAAGAACATCCTGGCTCAGGCCATCGGGGATCGCTATGGCGAGGTGATCGAAGGCGCCGCAGCAACCCAGCACGTGATGAAGTCGCACGAAATGGTCGAACTGGGCACCGACCACGCTGAAGTGGGGGGCAGGGTTCTTGCGAGGTGGAAGTTTCCAGTACAACTCATCGCGGCCGTCTGGTTCCACCATAACCCGGAGAAGGCGAATGTTCATGAGGGACTGGCTGCGGTGGTGTGGTTGGGGAACTTCATCGCCCATTCCATCGGGTATGGATTCGGGGAATCCCCGATCCCGGTGAAGGGCAGGACCCAGGTCATGGACATGCTGGACCTCGGCAATGAGGAACTCCCCAGTCTCCTCTACAAGACGATCGAGAAGCTCCTTCAGGTGGTCAAGGTCTTCAAGGCGGGAATCTAATTGGTGGCGGCCATGGCTGGTGTGCCATAGCAGTGCAAATGCCTCTTACTCTTAATCTTAATCTTAATCTTAATCTCAGAGGGGGAGGCCCTGTCCTGAAAAGGAGTGCTGCATTTCAGGGCAAGGCAGCAGGGAACTCCGGTGTTGCTCGTCGGAGATGTGATTAAGATTAAGAAGTTGGTTGCCCTAACTCCCGATCCTTTCCAGTTCCGCGTGCACCAGGGATTCCTCCACCTTCAGGCCGAAGCGGACCTTGCCGATCTTCTCCGCCAGGACAAACTTGACCACGCCTCCGCTGACCTTCTTGTCCAGTCGGGTGGCGGCAAGGATCCTTTCCTGGACGGCCTTGGACATACGCATGGAGACCGGCAGTCCCGTGGCCTCGAACAGGGCGCGGATCCTTTCCGAATCCTTGCGGGGCAGGGAAAGTACCTCCTCTGAAAGACGCGCTGCCGCCACCTGTCCAATCGAGATTGCTTCTCCATGAAGGTATTTGCCGTATTTGGAGACGGCCTCAATCGCGTGGCCAATGGTGTGGCCGAAGTTGAGGATGGCCCTGAGTCCTCCTTCCTTCTCGTCCTCGGCCACGACCGCCGCCTTGATCTCGCAGCTTCGAGCCACGACGTAGCTGATGACCTTGGGATCCTTGGCGATGAGGAGGTTCATGTCCTTCTCCAGTCTTGAGAAAAGGCGCGGGTCATAGATGATGCCGTATTTGATGATCTCGGCGATGCCGGACCGATATTCCCGGTCGGGCAGATCCTTGAGGATGTCGGTGTCGCAGAGGACGAGGCGGGGTTGATG
>CAZKNW010000422.1:0-4081 GCA_964554035.1 uncultured Verrucomicrobiota bacterium | reverse complement strand
CGTTGTAGACGCTCTGGACCATGGGTTCATAGCGTTCGAGGCGGCGGGTCCAGATCCATTCGTCCTGCTCACGCACCTTCAACTGTCCCTGCTCCTCGGGTGAGAGTCCCACATGACGGGGGGGCTTCTCTTCGTCCGGGAGGTCCTTTCGCTTGTTGAGGGGAAGGTAGTCCCTGCCATTCTCCTTGTACCACTTCCGTGCGGCGTTCTCCCTCTTGGTGGTGAGTTCCTTCACGCGTGCCTCGGCGTAATCCAGAAGGCGTTTCGTGAGTGCCTTGTCTTCCTCGAAGTTTCCAAGATTCTCTTCGGGAAGGAAGGGAGCGGGGCGCTCTGCCAGCTGCGTGGCGGCAAAGGCGGAATAGAACCGGTAGTAGTCCCGGGTCGGGAGCGGATCGAATTTGTGGTCGTGGCACTTGAAACAGCGCATGGTCGTGGAAAGGAATGTCTGACCCACGCCGTTGACCACGTCATCGAGGAAGATCTGACGTGCCTCAGGGCTCTTCACCATGGCCGGATCCCAAGGCCCCATCCGGAGGAAGGAGCTGGCGACGAGCCATTCACTCTCTTCCTTGTTGTAGTGCTCACCACTTTCCCTCCCTTGCTGATACTCCTTCCAGTCCTTGATCCGTGCGCGCAGGGAGTTGTCCGCGAGTTCATCTCCGGCGAGTTGTTCGATGACGAACTGGTTGTAGGGCTTGTCCTTGTTGAGGGATCGGATCACATAGTCCCGGTAGCGCCACATGTTGGAGCGTTCATAATCATTGGAGTAGCCCCCCGTGTCGGCGTAGCGGGCGACATCCAGCCAATGCTGTGCCCAGCGTTCCCCATACTGCGGGCTTGCGAGCAGGCGGTCGATGAGCTCATTCCAGGCCTTGTCCGGATCGGCCTCGTAGGCATTGCGGAAGGCCTTCGTTTCCGCCGGTGTGGGAGGAAGTCCGAGCAGGTCGAAGGAGGCTCTTCGAATCAGGGTGAGGGGATCGGCGATGGGCGCGGGTGAGGCGTTCGCTTCATTCAGCCGTTCATGAATGAAGGCGTCCACGGGATGGGACATGCCATTGGAAGGAATCGTGGTCTTGCCCAGTGGTTGAAAGGCCCAGATGTCTTCAGGTTGATAGCGACGAAAGGTCCATTCATCCGCCAGGCCTCCGGAGGTCTCGACGAGGATGCCGTCCTCGGTGTGGGTGCGGTTCCTTTCCGCAAGGCGGATCTCGGCCTGCCTCTCCTCACTCGGCCATGGGGCGCCCGCATCGATCCAGATCGCAAGGTTCTTGATCTGTTCGGCACTCAGCCGATCGTTCTCCTTGGGAGGCATCTCGAAGTCCTCGTCCTCCCAGCGGACCGCCTTCATGATGAAGCTTTTTTCCGCCGAGCCGGGGACGAGGGTCGTGTCCCATTCATCGCCCCCCTTCAGGAACTGCTCCCTCGTGGTCAGGTCGAGGCCGCCCTTGATTCTCTTTCCTTCCTCACCATGGCATCCGAAGCACTTCTCGGAGAGCATGGGTTTCACCTTCAACGTGAAGAGGCGTTCGATTTCGTCCGCATCCTCTGCGATGGCGCCCTGAACCAGGGAGAGGATGAGGAGGTACCAGTAGGGGATTCTTTGCTTCATGATGCTCGGGGTCATGGTTTGCCCACGTCGTAAAGGTCGGTCATTTCGGCGGCGTCCAGCGCTTCGGAGAAGATGATGAACTCATCAATGCTACCGTTCAGGTTGCGGACCGAGAAATGGGGATCGTTGCGCGAGGGGTCAGACCAGTTTCCGAGTGTGGCCGGTCCGATGTGGACCGATGCGACCTGCATGATCTCGGGAAGCGTCTCCCGGTGAAACAGTCTTCCGTTGATGTAGTGGCTGACCGTCTGGGAAGGCTGATCAAAGGTAGTGGCGATCTGTGTCCATTTGCCGCTGAGGGCAGGGGTCCAGAAGGGAGGGGAATAGACAACGTGCTTGTCTCCATGTGATCCGGGTGGTCGGGATTCCCTCGTGTGTGCCCTGATCGAAAAGAACAACCTGCCATCATCCATGATCTGCCAATGGGGTTCGTGGAGTTCGTGGCCATCGGTGAGGAAGAGCGAGTTGTACCAACGGTCGAGGCTGTCGATCTTTACCCATGCAAGGAAGGTGAGCGAACGAAGCTCCTGGTTCACCTGGAGCCGGACGCGGCTTCCGGTGGGGCTGAAATCAAGGGCACCCCTGGGTTCACCAAAGCGATCGGCGGAACGCTGTGCGGCGACGATCGCTCCATCGGTGGCAAGCTGTGACTGCCGTGCCTCGTTGAAGAGCTGCCGCTTCCATTCACCGCCCTGGGACATGGGATAGTAGGCGACCACGCGTGGATCACGGCCGAGTGAGCGGCTGTACTCCAGCCATTGTTCCCGACGACTGGAAGGTCGTCCCTGAAGGCTGCTGATGCCTGCGAACTCATTCTTGGTCATGACCCTTGTTTCAGTTCCCTGACCATCTGTCCGGATTGCATCGCCCTGGGTCATGTGGGTGGTCTTCTCCTGGTCTCGTCCCTGCCATTCGATCTCACCTTCGAGGACATGAATCTCAGAGTGGTCCCCGGTGACCTCAACGGCGAATTCCGTGCCGAGGTCCAGGATGCGTCCGGCGCTGGAGCGCAGGACAAATCCCTTTGCGGGTTCCGGCACACGCGCCCGGACCCTTCCAGAGTGCAGGATGACTTCCATCGGTGAAAGAACCTCGAGGCGGGTTTCGCCCTCTGCCACCAGTGTCACGCCACTGAAGAGCTCGACCTGGGCAATGCCGGACTTCAATTCGATCGGCCCGGCGGGAATGAGGTCTCCCTTTTCCAGTTCCGGGTGACTTGCCCAGACCGCCTTTTCATCGCTGGTGAAGACACCATATCCCTGTGCGGCTGGTTCGACCTTCTTGTTCATTGCCGTGGCTGAGGGTGGTGCTACCGGGGCCCGCAGGAGAAGGGCCACGATCAGGCAGGCCGCGATGGCCAGCAGGATACGCGTCACCGGGAAGGAAACGAGAGGGGCCTGTTCAACCTGCTCCTGCTCATTCCAGGCTTCGGAAAGGGCGAGTCCTGATTCCGATTCATTGCGCAGTTGCTGGTCGAGGGCCAGATATTGGCGGAGCTCGCGTCGAAGGACCGGATCTTCGCGAAGCGCCTTCTCAAATTGATGGAACTCATCTCCATTGATGAGGCCGTTGCAGTAATCCTCGATCCACTGCTGCCTTTGTTCGTCCGGTTGGCTCATGCGGAGGCTCCTTCCTTCTCAAGGGTGGACTGGATGCATTCAAGCAGGGTTCTCCGGATCCGGTTGAGCCGCATGTAGAAGCTGCCCGGCTTTGCGCCTGCCTTGTCGGCAAGTTCCTTGGTTGAGAATCCCTGGGTGTAGGCACGCGTGACGAGTTCGCGTTGCTGGGGAGGAAGCTTCCTGAGGCAGCCTTCAAGTGCCTGGCTCTCATTCGCCCTCTCCTCGGTCTCTTCCATCGCTTCGTCGGCAAGCAGGGACATGAGGTCTTCACTGAAAACCAGCCGATCCCTCGCCATTTTCCGCTTGTAGGAAAGGGATTCAAACCTTGCGATGACACAGAGCCACTTGATGAACTGGGTTTCAGGATCGAACTCCTTGAACTTCCTCCAGGCGACCAGGGCGACCTGTTGAATGACCTCGTCCGCATCATGCCAGGTGGGCATCAGGGACCGGACAAAGGTCCTGAGGTCATTCTCATGACGCATGAACAATTCCACGAATTGCTCATAGTCGTCCTGGCCTGAAAGGGGATTCATTATTCCATTACTGCCGCAAGCTGGAAATCCTCACAAAGATTTTTGAAAAATTACTGAACCAACCGGTAAGTTAAATTTTTCAAGTTGTCCCTTGAACTGGGAGATATCTGGTGGATGCTCCGGGCCTTTGCCGTAATGGAAGACAAAGAAGAAGTAACGGAAACGAAGATGGAGGGGAGACGAATTACATTCATGTCGGTGCTGCTGCTGGTCTTGATTGGCGTCACCGTGGTAATCATCCAGATGATCCAGCGAGCCGGTGTCGCCGAGGGACCGGGAGGTGCAGGTTCGGGCGAGATGCCTCCGGCAGCGGTTTA
>CAZKNW010000421.1:0-4108 GCA_964554035.1 uncultured Verrucomicrobiota bacterium | reverse complement strand
AAAACTGAAAACTGAAATGGAGAATGAGAAATGAAAGCGAACCTCGGAACCTCCTACGTTGACGAACCCGCATTCCGGGTACCCATTCGGGCCTCATGGGACACCACCCGGCTTCAGTTGCTGAGGCCCTGGCTCCAGCAGGCGAACAGTCACTTCAAGGAAGCAGCCGTCATTCGAGCCGCACACGATGCTGAGTCCATCGCATGGCAGACCTACCATCCGGAACTCTGGTTTCCGCTGCTCCTGGAGGAGAAGGCCATCGAGGCCCTCAAATACGCCTCTCGGCAGATCCATCTTTGGGGAGGCCGCAGTCTTCATGAACAGGACGCCGTTGCCGCCTGAATCCGACTTCCAATCGACAACCCAATCCAACATGACGACACCATCCTTTCCCGAGCGGTTTGCGAGAACGATCCTGAAACACCGCTGGCTCGTTCTCGCAGGCTCACTCCTTGTCTTCCTCCTGATCGCAGCCGGTGCCCGGAAGATCTACATCCGGACTGACTACCGAATCTTCTTCAGCAAGGAGAATCCCCAACTGACCGCCTACGAGGAACTGCAGAACGTCTACACCAAGGACGACAACATCTTCGTCGTGCTCAATCATCCGGAGAGGGAGGTCTTCAGTTCGGACTACCTGCAGGCCATTCAGTGGCTGACGGACCGGGCATGGCGGATGACCAACCACGTCACACGCGTGGATTCACTCACCAACTTCCAGCACTCCGAGGCGGAAGGGGATGACATACTGGTTGGGGACCTCGTCGAGGATCCCTCGACAATCACCCCGGAGGAACTGGCGAAGGTGGAATCCGTTGCGAGGAACGAACCGATGATCGCCCATCGACTCATCGGCGATAACCCGCACGTCGTGGGGATGAACATCATTCTCACTCTTCCTGAGGAAAGACATGACGAGCCTGTCACTGCAGCCCAGGAAGCCCGGGCGGTCATGCAGGAATTCAAGGCGGAGTTTCCCGGATACGAGACCTACCTCACCGGCATGGTCATGCTGAACAACTCCTTTGCTGAAACCAGCCAAAGGGACATGGGAACCATCGTGCCCATCATGTATGGAGGCATCATCGTTATCATGACCCTCTTGCTGCGTTCCTTTTCAGGAACCTTTGCCACCTTCGGGGTGATCATGGCATCGAGTGCCGTGGGTATGGGATTCATGGGTCATGTGGGCATACCCCTGACGCCACCCGTCGCCACGGCTCCCATCATCATCACCACACTGGCGGTCGCCGACTCCATCCACATTCTTGTCTCGCTTCTCCATGCAATGAAAATGGGACGGTCCAAGCACGAAGCCATCGTTGAAAGCATCCGGATCAATTTCCAACCCGTCTTCCTCACCAGCCTGACCACCGCCATCGGATTCCTCAGTCTCAACTTCAGCGACGCCCCGCCCTTTCGCGACCTTGGCAACATCGTGGCGGTCGGCGTGGTTGGCGCCTGGTTCTTCTCGGTCTTTACCCTGCCGGCCTTCCTCTCGCTGATGCCCATGAAGGTGGGACAACAGAGGGAAGGAACCACCAATGGATTTGACCGTCTTTCGGACTTCATCATCCGCAAGCGCGCGGCATGCCTTTGGGGCAGCGCCGCCGTAGTCGTCCTCCTTGCGGCCTTCATACCCAAGATCGTCCTAGACGACCGCTGGGTCGACTACTTCGCCGAGGGACTGAGCTTCCGCGATGACACCGACTACACCGTCGACAACCTGACCGGCATCTACACGATCGAGTACTCGATGAAGTCGGGCGAATCCAATGGCATCGCCGATCCGGATTACCTCGCGAGCCTCGACCGATTCGCCCAGTGGTTGAGATCGCAGGACGAGGTGCTCCAGGTGGTGACACTTTCCGACATCATGAAGCGCCTCAACCGCAACATGCACGCGGACGATGCCTCCTACTACCGGACACCGGAAGCACGTGATCTTGCCGCCCAGTACCTCCTGCTCTTTGAAATGTCCCTCCCCTACGGCCTCGACCTGAACAACATGATCAATGTCGACAAGTCGGCCACGCGCATGACGGTGGCTCTTGGGGACATTTCGACCAAGCAACTGCGTGAAATGATCGGCCGCATCGGGGACTGGCAGAAGGCCAACCTGCCTGAAGTAATGCAGACTGAGCCCACCAGTCCCTCCGTCATGTTCGCATGGATCTCCAAACGCAACATCGAAAGCATGCTGACCGGAACGGCCCTCGCAGCGGTACTTATCTCGCTTATCATCGGGATCGCGCTGAAGAGCACTCGCTATGGGCTCGCAAGCCTGGTTCCCAACTTCATTCCCGCCATCATGGGCTTCGGCGCCTGGGGCATGCTCGTGGGAAGCATCGGGATGTCGCTCGCCGTTGTCACGGGCATGACGCTCGGCATCGTGGTGGACGACACGGTCCACTTCATGAGCAAGTATCTGCGTGCAAGGCGTGAGCATGGCTACACCGCCGAAGAGGCCATTCGCTTTGCCTTCCAGTCCGTAGGCAAGGCACTCGTGGTGACCACGGTCATCCTGACCGTCGGATTCGCGATTCTCAGCTTCTCACCCTTCCGACTGAATTCATGGATGGGACAACTCACCGCGATCGTGATCGTCTTTGCTCTTCTCGCCGACTTCTTCCTGCTGCCAGCCCTCCTGCTGACGATGGATCGGAAGAAGGCGGTTGCCGCTCATGGCAAGTCACCAACCATTACCCCTGAAGAGGAGCTCAGCCATGTATCCTGAAAACCCCATCTTTGAAAGAATGACCATGAAAACCTACAAGACCCTTTTGACCGGATTCTTTTCCCTCGCAATCGCCGCAGGAAACACGCTTGCCGCCACCATCGACACCGCCTCGACTCCCGAGGAGAAGGGACTCGCCATCGCCATCGCCGCCGACAAGAACGACGAAGGCTGGGGGGACTGGAGTGCCAATGCGGAGATGGTGCTGAAGAACCGGCAGGGACAGACCAGTTCCCGTGAGATGAAGATCCAGGCGCTGGAACAGATGGAGGATGGCGACAAGCGCCTCATCACCTTTGACGAACCACGCGACGTCAAGGGCACCGCCTTTCTCGTACACACCAAGAAGGTGGGGAACGACGATCAGTGGCTCTTCCTCCCCGCCCTCAAACGCGTCAAGCGGATCGCCTCGAACAACAAGTCCGGCCCCTTCGTCGGAAGTGAATTCGCCTACGAGGACCTTTCCTCACAGGAGGTGGAAAAATACACCTACAAGTATCTGCGCGATGAAGTCATCGACGGCATGGATTGCTACGTTGTCGAACGCTATCCAACCGACAGTAAATCCGGCTATACACGGCAGACCACCTGGATCGACAAGGCGGAGTACCGGATGCTCAAGACCGACTACTATGATCGCAAGGACGCGCTCCTGAAGACCCTGACAGCGACAGGCTACCAGGAATACAAGGGACAGTTCTGGCGCGCGGATCGCTTCTTCATGGAGAATCACCAGAACGGCAAAAGCACCGAGCTCGCCTGGCGCGATTACAAGTTTTCACAAGACCTTCGCGAAAGCAGCTTCACCAGCGCACGGCTGAAGAACGCCCGTTGAGACCAACGTTAAGCCGCCTGACCGCCTCAAGGCGGTCTTCAGGGCAAGGCAACCCAAAGAGATGCCGTCCAGATTCAACAAATCCGCTTCCATCCTGGTCCTTGCGCTGCTCACCCGGGCACTTGCAGCGCAGGATGAGAAGGCACCGAAACCCTCCTGGTGGAGCGAGTGGGATCTTTCGGGCTACGTGGAGACCGAGCTGCGCCTTTTTCCTGATGCGCCATCGGACCCAAGGCAACTAGAGGACGCCAATCTTTCATTCGCCATCGAGCCGGAGTTCTATCGGGAATGGAACGACGGTGACCTCAGCCTGACGATGGAGCCCTTCGTCCGCTACGACCTGGGCGACGAGGAAAGAACCCATGTCGATCTCAGGCAGTTCATGCTGAGAAGGATCTACGACAGCTGGACCTTCCGCTTCGGCGTGGGCGTGTCTTCTGGGGAGTGACGGAGACCCAGCACCTGGTCGACACCATCAACCAGATCGACATGGTGGAAAACATCGACATGGAGGACCGGCTCGGACAACCCATGTT
>CAZKNW010000420.1:0-4110 GCA_964554035.1 uncultured Verrucomicrobiota bacterium | reverse complement strand
CAGGCGTGACTTATCTGATAGCCTATTCATCTCGTAATGAAGAAAAACATGTGACAAGCATGAATACGATCATACATTACTTTATGCCATTCACCCTAGCGATAAGCGCATGACAAATAGATCCTTCTCGCCCCTATGTTTATGGACATTGCTTCTGCCGCTTCTTCTGGCCAGTTGCAATACCACCCAACAAGAAACACCGCGCGCAACAAGGATCGCGCCATCGGAACAAGTTCAGTCTCCAGGCGTTGTAACGTCGGAGACGGATAAGAAGTCTTCAACCCCTGCTGTGGAGAACAACTCTGCCACCTCAAGCAAAGACGAAGAACTTGATCCCGTGCTTGATATGATCAAATCCGCCAGCAGCATTTCAGAAAAGACAGGTGAAAGCATTCAGACAATCGTTTCAGCTCTCGAGAAAATCTCGTCGTCTGATGATAATGTGGGCACGATCATCGACAATCTCATCAAAAGAGATCAACAAGAGGCACCCGAAACCAAGGAGAGCTCAAATTCTTCAACAGAAGAAGAGAGTATTGCCGCCGCAATCACAGCAGAAGAAGAAAACGCAAATCAGGTCAGGCCTGCAGAACTGGTTGTGCCGGAAGGCAGGGATCCCTCGCTTGCCCCTGAAGCGCTTGCCGCGGCCTTTGCGTTGATACGACCTGAAACCACGCTTAATGAAAATCTGGCTATTGACCCGATTGCCCCGATCATGACTCCGCAAAAACCGGAAGGCCTTTTCCGAATAGCGGTGCTTGCGCCGTTCAGTGGCCCAAGCGCGGCCATTGGACAACGTATCCGAAAAGGGGCCGAACTCGCCCTCTTTGAACTTCGCCTCAAGCATGTTGATCTGATTTTCAAGGATACCGTCACGGGGGCTGAGCAGGCGGTTCAACAGGCTCTTCAGGATCAGGCCGATCTCATTCTCGGGCCAGTCTTTGCCGAAGACACGAAAAGGGCATGGCCCCTCGCCCAGGTCGCTGGCGTGCCGATGATCTCCTTTTCCAATGACCTGATTATTGCCAGGCCCGGGCTATGGATTCTCGGCCAGACGCCTGAGCAGGAAATCGAAACAGCTCTCGCCTATGCGCTTCAACATATAGAGCCAAACCCCTCTTCCGGTCGCAAGCAGCTGGCCATTGCGCTGATTGAACAGGACAATATCTACGGCAGGCGTGTTGCAGATCATGCGGCCGAAATCCTTGCGCTGGCCGGGCTCGGAAATGTCAGCCGTCTGACCATCAATGATGAAACACGCACCAATCAGGCAGCGTTGCGCAAGACCGTGCGAACATTTACCCGGTTGCAGAAATCTTCAAGCACCAACGCCTCGCGTGTGCCGGTTTTTGATCTGGTGATCATGGCTGGCGACAACTCGTTCAGCCTCGCGGTTGCCCCGGTGCTGGCATGGTATGATCTTGATCCGGAAAAAGTCAGGTATATCGGCACATCAATTTGGGATGATGCCGCCACCCTTCAGGAGCCGTCCTTGTCCGGGGCCTGGTATGCTAACGCTCCGGCGGATCAACATGGCAGATTTGCTCAGCTCTGGGCCAAGACCTCCAGCCTTCCTGGTGGGCGGCTTGCGATGCTTGGATTTGATGCGGTTGCTCTGATCGGCACTATTGTCCGCGAGGATATGAATCTCAGGCAGGAGCTGACTAGCCCGATCGGGTTTTCCGGGTTTTCCGGCATGTTCAGATTACTGCCTGACGGCCGCAATCTCAGGCTGCTTGATGTGAGGCAGATCGACAGCGGATCAAGCGCGGTCATCGCCCCAAGCCCGGCATCCTTTTAGCTTGCCGCAGGTCAGATCAAAAGCGACGCCAGCACGCTGTTAAGGAGTGGCCGCGCATCTGGTCTGAGCTTCAGGATTGCGCCGTCAAGCTCAAGGCAATCCTTTGCTATCAGTTGATACATCACGGATGTATTGATCCAGTTCTCGCGAGGACCGGCAAGGGTTGCGAGCCGATCCAGATCCACACCGTTTTTGAGGCGAAGTCCCATCATCAGGGCTTCACGCCCATAATCCTCCGGCGCCTCATCCAAATTGTGATCAAGGGCGTGGCCATGAGCTTCAACATCATCAAGCCAGGCCGAGGGATCCCGGCGGCTTCGGGCTTCAACACGACGACCATCACGCCAGAGGCGGCCATACGCGCCAGGACCTATCCCGATCCAGTCTCCCGCCTGCCAGTAGACAAGATTATGCCGGCTTTCCTGTCCTATTTTCGCGTGATTGGAAATTTCATAGGCTGGTAGTCCTGCGGCGGCGGTCATCTCCTGGGTAAGATCATAAAGGTCTCGTGCCAGCTCGTCTTCAGGCGGAAAGAACTTGCCGCGCTGATACTGGCTCCAGAAAGCTGTCCCCGGCTCAAGCGTCAGCTGGTAAAGCGAAAGATGATCAAGGCCAAGATCAAGGATGCGGCTCAGCTCATCGCGCCAGGATGGGATGGTTTGTTCTGGCCGGGCGTAGATAAAATCCGCCGATACCCGCTCAAAGTTCTTACGGGCTTCATTTAGAGCATCAAGCGCCTCACGCGTGGAATGGTCCCGGCCAAGTTTTCCCAGCGCCGCATCATCGAGGGCCTGAACGCCGAGAGAAACCCGGTTGACCCCGGCAGCGGCAAACCCGGCCATTTTTTCAGCTTCCACGCTGGTGGGGTTGGCTTCCATGGTAATCTCGATATCAGCTCCGGTCGAAAAGATCGTGCTTGCATGATCGAGTAGCGCCGTGACGGTGGCGGGCATCATGAGTGAAGGGGTTCCCCCGCCAATAAAGATGCTTGTCAGCCTTCGGCCGGAGGTTCCGGTCATCGCGGCAAGTGTTTCCATTTCACGGTTGAGGTTATTTTTCCAGCGGTTGTGGTCAACCGTGTTGCTGACGTGACTGTTGAAATCACAATATGGGCATTTCGCCAGGCAGAAGGGCCAGTGGATATAAAGCCCAAAAGGCCGCTGATCGGAGGTCATTCTTGTTGCCCCGTCAATTCCATCGCGGTGTTTCAGCAAAGCAGCGTTTGAGAAGTTGGCGAAAAGCATCGGCCCGGTGGCTCACCTCATGCTTCCAGTTCGGATCACATTCACCGAAGGTCAGTTCATGCCCCAGCGGACGGAACATCGGGTCATACCCGAAACCTTTATCCCCTCGCGGCGGCCAGACCATTTCACCTTCGATATGGCCCTCGACGGTTTCATCATGGCCATCGGGCCAGACAATCGACAGGGCGCAGACAAAACGGCAGCGGGTATCCTGACTTGCTGAGGCGACAAATGATGCGTGCACCTTGTTCATCGCCATGGTGAAATCTTTTTCGGGTCCGGCCCAGCGTGCCGAATATAGCCCTGGCGCGTTATTGATGGCGGTTACTTCAAACCCGCTGTCATCTGACAGCGCGGGGAGGCCACTTGCTTTAGCAGCGGCAGCGGCTTTCAGCTTGGCGTTACCGCGATAGGTTTTCTCGGTTTCTTCAGGTTCGGGAAGGGAAAGCTCAGTTGCGCTGGCGACCTCCAAGGCAAACGGGGCGAGAAGTTCACGTATTTCCCGCACCTTGCCCGAATTGTGACTGGCAACAACAAGACGAGGTTCGGTCAGCTGCCGGCCTTTGGTCATAGCGCGGCCTTGATCGCATCCCGCTGATGCTCGCAAAGTGTTTTAATTCCTGTCTCTGCAAGGCCGAGCATCGCGTCGAGCTTTTGTCGATCAAACGGTTCGGCTTCGGCCGTCATCTGGATTTCAACAACGCCGCCCGTTGAGGTGAGGACAAAATTGGCATCGGCGTCGGCGGTGGAATCTTCGCTGTAATCGAGATCCAGTACAGGCTGGCCCTGATAGATCCCGCAGGATACAGCCGCCACCTGATCGGTCAGCGGCTGGCGGGTGATGGATCCCTCAAGGAGCAGTTTTTCCGTTGCCAGCCTGAGCGCAACCCAGGCCCCGGTAATCGAAGCTGTCCGGGTCCCACCATCCGCTTGCAGAACATCGCAGTCGATCTTGATCTGGCGTTCGCCAAGGGCCTGAAGATCAGTCACGGCGCGCAGCGAGCGGCCAATAAGCCGCTGAATTTCCTGGGTTCGGCCAGATTGCTTGCCGCGTGCCGCCTCCCG
>CAZKNW010000419.1:0-4120 GCA_964554035.1 uncultured Verrucomicrobiota bacterium | reverse complement strand
GTTGTCGAACTTCGACTTGGTCACGGAGTCGTTCACGTTGATGGCCGGAAACGGCAACTTGCCTTCCTCGTGCATCTTGTAGAGGCGATGCACGCCCGTCGTGGTCTCCTCGGAAACGCCCTTCCACTCTGGAACAAGGTTGTGCTAGTGGTTCGGATTCTCGGCATGGATCTTCTTCAGGAGGTCCTTGATGACCTTCTCCTCGTGGCTTCCAGAGGGGGTGTTGACCCAGTCGCTTCCGTTCTCAAGCTCGTATCCCTTGTGGATAAGCAGGGTGGCGTCGCCACCGTCGTCCACGATCAGCTCAGGTCCCTTGCCTCCGGGAAAGGTCATGGCCTGATAGGTGCACCACCAGTATTCCTCCAGGGTCTCACCCTTCCACGCAAAAACGGGATGACCGGCCTTCGCAATGGCGGCCGCGGCATGATCCTGGGTTGAGAAGATGTTGCAGCTTGCCCAGCGCACATCGGCGCCGAGGTCAGCGAGGGACTCAATCAGCACGGCGGTCTGGACCGTCATGTGGAGGGATCCCATGATCCGGACACCATCGAGGGGTTTCTCGGCCGCATATTTTTGACGGACGGCCATCAGTCCGGGCATTTCGTGCTCGGCGATTGAGATCTCCTTGCGGCCCCAGTCGGCGAGGCCCATGTCGGCGACCTTGTAGTCTTCCAGGGCGGGTGCTTCCAATGTAGTACTCATGTTTGTCTTTTTCAGTCTAGGGGTTGTCAGTTCGAAAGATTACTTCGCAGCACGTTTCAGTGCTGCTGCCTTGTTGGTCTTTTCCCAGGTGATGGAATCCAGGTCGTCCACCTTTCCAAAGTGACCGTAGTTGGTGGTCTTGCCGTAGATCGGACGAAGCAGGTTGAGCTGCTTGACGATGTCGGCAGGCTTGAAGCTGAAGACCTTGTTGACCGCCTCGGTGATCTTGGCGTCGTCGATGATTCCGGTTCCGAAGGTGTTGACGTAAACGGAAACGGGCTCCGGGAATCCGATGGCATAGGCGAACTGGATCTCGGCCTTCTTGGCGAGGCCGGATGCCACGATGTTCTTCGCAACGTAGCGGCCCATGTAGGCGGCACTGCGGTCCACCTTCGACGGGTCCTTGCCGCTGAAGGCTCCCCCACCATGACGGCCCATGCCCCCATAGGTATCAACGATGATCTTGCGCCCGGTGAGACCGGCATCCCCCTGAGGGCCACCAATGACAAAGCGGCCGGTGGGATTGATGAGAACCTGGGTGTTGCGGCTCATCAACTTCTTGGGGAGAACCTTGTTGATGACTTCCTTCTTCAGGAAGGCCTCGATCTTCTTCTTGTTCACGTCGGCAGCATGCTGCGTGGAGATCACGACGCTGGTGATCGCAACCGGTTTGTCGTTCTCATAGCGGACGGAAACCTGGGTCTTGGCGTCGGGACGCAGCCACTTCACCTTGCCCGACTTGCGGATCGCGGTCAGTTTGCGGCCCAGCCGGTGGGCATACATGATTGGCGCAGGCATCAGCTCCGGCGTCTCATCACTGGCATAGCCGAACATCAGGCCCTGGTCACCGGCCCCCTGCTCTGCCGTGTCCTTGCCCTCGGCCTTGGAGGCATCAACCCCCTGCGAGATGTCCTTGCTCTGGGTGGTCAGGAAATTGGAGAAGAAAACCTCGTCCGCATGAAAAACATCATCACTGTTGGTGTAGCCGATCCCGCGGATCGCATCACGAACAACCGCCTCATAGTCCACCTTCGCCCGGGTGGTGATTTCTCCGCCGATGACCACTGCGTTGCTCTTCACAAAGGTTTCACAGGCCACACGGCTCTTGCGATCCTGGGAAAGGCAGGCATCGAGGATCGCGTCGGAAATGGTGTCACAAACCTTGTCAGGGTGCCCTTCGCCAACAGATTCAGAGGAAAAAATGTAGGAGTTGCTCATTCAGTTTGGGGTCGTTTGTCTTGGTTAATAAACCAACATATAATCGTATCTTGATGGGATGATATTTTAATTCTTCGATCCGTCAAATCTAATTCTCAACCAGCATCAGGGTTGCTCGGAGGGCCGCATTCTCCCACCACTCACGTGATACCGCCCAGAAAGGCTCGCCGCCGATCACCAAGGGTCGACCGAAAGATGGCCATTGGGGATCGGATACCTATCGACGAAAAGAGGTTCATCGTTCAGGGAAAACCGCGCGATTTGTTCACCTTTGGTTAATCGATGGTAAAAAGTCTTTTTTCTTTGGTAATTCGTTACAGAATCTGAACACCTGCCGCGGACCAGCCAGTCGGCATGCCTGACATGGGTGACGAGATCATAACGGATTCCCAAACCATCGAGATGCGGACGCCCTACAAGGCTCTCCCCCGCCTTCAGCGTCAGCACTTTCTCGATCATCAGAAAGGCGAGGGTGCACCACGAAGGGTCTCCCTCGGTGCCCACCCCACTGTCCTCGGGCGGGCCGACCATGCCGACATCGTCATCCAGTCGGCACAGGCGTCGAGACGTCATGCCATCATCCATCCGAGACATGGTGAGTATCAGCTTCTGGACAACAACAGCCGGAACGGCATCTACCTCAATGAGATCAAGGTCCACAGCGCCATCCTCCGGGACGGCGACATGATCCAGATAGCCGAAGACGTATTCATCTACAGGGAAGGCTGACCATGTCACTTTATGTGAAATTCTGGGGAACACGGGGCTCGCTGCCAACGCCGGCGAGCTGGACCCGCATCCATGGTGGCAACACCGCGTGTGTCGAGATCCGAACAGAGGATGCGATCTTCATCTGTGATGCCGGATCCGGGATCAGGGAACTGGGCAAGGACATCATTCAAAGGACGAATGCCCCGTCCAAGATCCACCTCTTCCTTTCCCACACCCACTGGGACCACATTCAGGGCTTCCCGTTCTTCCCACCTGCCTATTTCGAGGATTCCACCATTTACGTCTATGGCGTTGGCGAGAACGACGACGAGAACTACAAGCTGCTTTCGGGACAGATGGACTCCCGCTATTTCCCCGTGGTCTTCTCAGATCTCGGAGCGCATGTCGCCCCGGCCTCACTGGATCCTGCGGGAACGGAGATCGATGGAGTCCGGATCAGCAGCTTCGAACTCAATCATCCGGGCGGGTGCCATGCCTTCCGTTTCGAGCACAAGGGCATCAAGATCATCTACGCCTCCGATCAGGAAATCGTGCCTACCGAAAACGATGTCTTCCCGGACTCGAACAACGAAGGTCCGACGCGCGAGCTGCCACCCGAACTGGTTGAGAACTGCAAGGACGCCGACCTCCTGATCATGGACTCCCAGTACAATGACGAGCAGTACAACACGAAGCGTGGCTGGGGTCACACGTCGGCATTCACCGCAACCGATCTCGGGGTCGTTGCGAAGGCACGGCAACTGGCGCTCTTCCACCATGACCCGAGCCGAGATGATGAGGCCGTCGCTGAGCTCGAGCGTCTCGCGCGGGAGCGGCTCCCGCAGAGCTTCGCGGCGCGAGAAGGGGTCACGATTGACCTCGAGGCGCCCTGAGCGCGATGCGCTCTGAGGCTGAGCTGAGTCAGGGGGAGCGCTGGAGAGAGGCGCTCGGCTTATACGCGCTCATGACGCTCCTGACCGTTGGGGTCGGCTTCGCGCAGGGGAGCCTCGCCGCGCTCGCGGGCTACGGCGCGCTGATCAGCGCGCTCGGCTTTATCTACCTCCCGACCGAGCTGCTCGCCCGCCGCGGACTCTCACCGCTCAGCTTTGGGATCGGAGCGGGCTCGATCCCTCGCTCCGCCAAGGGCGCGCTCTTAATCGCCCTCCTCATTCTACCCCCTTACGCGCTCAGCTATCACCTCTGGCAGCGCCATCAAGGGCACCCCGCTCACGTAGACCTCCGCGCCCTCAGCCGCTGGGGAGAGGAGCTGCGCGGGCGACCGATGACTCCCGTTCAGCGTGGGGAGCTGAGGCTGTTCGCGGAGCGTGACCGCTTGACCTTTCAATGGGCCCTCTCTCCCGGAGAGTCGCGCGTCAAGCTGAGCCTCGAGGGCTGGTCTCAAGCTCAAGTGAAGGCGCGTACGAGAGGGATCAAGGTGAGCCCTGAGCTGGGCTCTGGGCGGCTGATCATCGAGGGCGGTCAACGCGGG
>CAZKNW010000418.1:0-4122 GCA_964554035.1 uncultured Verrucomicrobiota bacterium | reverse complement strand
AGCAATCCTCCGTTCATTGATGAGCGTCTTCAGATGTTGGCCTCGAAGCTGCCGGAGAAGAAAAAGGCGGCTGATGCGGCCAATGCAGGTTTTGAGAAGGTCAATGCCAGGGTGAAGGCCATCCAGGCGGAGGCTGCCAAGCTCAATGAGCAGTCCATGGTGACCAGGACCACGGGAGTGGCCTCGCAGTCCGCTTCATTGATGGCATCCCTTGAGAAGGATCTCGCTGCGCCTCAGAAGCAGTTGGCTGATCAGGTGACGAAGTCTCAAGCTACCTCCGAGCAGTCCAGAAAGAAGCTCGATGAACTGAAGGCAAAGCTGGCTTCCACAGACAAGGTTTCTCCTGAATGGCGCAAGGTTGCCGCGGATCTGGATGGGGCCAAGGCCAAGGTGACCGCACTTGGTAAACAGATTGAAGATACCAAGCAGGCCAGCGTGAAGTCAGCAGGTGATCTCAAGAAGGCGGCTGCTGATGTCGAATCCCTGACCAAGAAACTGGCAGGGCTCGAGGAAGGTGCCGCTGACAAGGGTGTCGTCGAAAAGGAGTTTGCAGCCCGTCAGGCGGAACTTGAAAAACTCACCGCCGCCTCCAAGAAGGGCAGTGAAGATGCCGCGAACCTTGAGAAGCAGCTGGCCGATGCGAAGAAACAGGTGGCTGCGCTGGATGAGAAGCTGAAGAAGACCGGGAAGGACAATCCGGCCTACAAGGCGCTTGAGACCCAGGTGGCCGAGGCTGACAAGGCCTACAAGGCTGCTGCCGGATCCCTGGCGGAGGCGAAGAAGGAACTGGCTGCGGTTCAGTCTGCCAACCAGAAGGCGCTTGATGGATTGAAGCAGGCCAAGGCCGCTGCCGAATCACTGGCTGCCTCTCTGAAGAAAACTGATCCTGTTCACAGGCAGTGGGAGCAGAAGGTCAAGGAGTTGGAAGGAGCCAAGGCGGAACTGGCGAAGGCCGATGCCGCACGCAAGCAGGCCGTCGCTGACATGACGGGGCTCGAGAAGAGCATCGCGTTCTGGAAGGCCGCTGAATTCAACGTTTCCGTGATCGAGGAACGCAAGGAACTGGCGAAGCTCACCCTCGGGGTTGAGGAAGCCAAGGCAACCCTGACCTCCCTCGACCGCGACCTGGTTTCCATGGCGTCTGAATTGAAGAAGCTCGACAAGCAGATTGCTTCCATCCCCGACCAGATCGAGGGTGCGAAGAACATCATCGGCTTCGCACAGGGATGGGTCAACGATGCCGCGGCTGCCGTGAAGGCTTCCGAGGTTGAACTCAGGAAGGCCACAGAGCTGGCTGCGGCCCGGGTTGCGGCATTTGAAAAGGCTCGGGAGGGAAGTGAGCTGGCCTCCCAGAAGGTCGATGCCATGAAGACACTTCGCAAGCAGATGGCGGACGCTGGGAAGAAGGCTGCCACAGACAAGTCCGGCTTCGAAAAGACCAATGCGGCTGTTGAGGCAAAGACCGATGAACTGGAGGAAGCCAAGAAGACGCTTGCGGACCTGAACAGCAAGCCGGAAGGCGAGCGACCTGAGGATTTCGACAAGCAGGTTGCCGCAGCCAAGAAGGTCATGGCAGACCGTCAGAAGGAACTCGCGTCCCTGCAGAAGAAGGCTGACCAGATGGACAATGCGTTCCAGAAGGCCACCTCGGAACTGGAGGATCTCAAGGAGCAGTATGCCTCTGCACAAGGTGACTCCGCCGAGAAGATGGCAGGTGTTGCCGCCAATGCTGAAATGGACGCCAAGAAATCACTGGATCTTGCCAAGGCTGCCGTCGACAAGCAGAAGAAGGCCCTTGCCGAAGCCAAGGACTCGCTGAAGCAGGAACAGGCCGGACTGGTTTCGGCCCAGGCGGACCTCAAGAAGGCCGAGGAACTGAACAAGGTGCTTCCCGGCAAGCGCAAGGAAGTCCAGGCAGGTCTCCAGAAGGCTGAGAAGGATCTTCAGGACTGGAAAATCAAGTTGGCCGAGCTGGAGAAGAAGCTGACGGAACAGACGGCCAAGGTTGAATCCATGACCAAGCGTTATCATGCCATGAAGAATGGCACGGCCCCGGTCCAGAACGCCGGCCTCTGATCCTTCCTTCGATCTGTTTTCAAAACCCTGTCCGGCCCGGGCTGGACAGGGTTTTCTTTTTGAATCCGTTCTTGTTCTGGACCAAGCCAGCGTGGCGTAATCGGTCCGCGTCCTTCCCATGTGAAGGATGGTGTTGATCCCATGACGAATCCTGTTCCCTACCTGGATATCAAGGCCCAGCTGGCTCCCTTGAGGAGTGAAATCGATGAGGCCATTCGCGAAACGGTGGATGCCTGTTCCTTCTGTCTCGGGCCTTCCGTCTCTCGCTTTGAAAAGGAGTTTGCGGAATATTGTGACGTGAAGCACGCCGTAGGTCTCAATAGCGGTACCTCGGCCCTGCACCTCGCCTTGATCCTTGCAGGTGTGGGTCCCGGCGACGAGGTCATCACGACCCCCATGACCTTTGTGGCCACGGCCTGGGCCATTTCCTATGTCGGAGCCACACCGGTCTTTGCGGACATCCACCCTGATACGTGGACCTTGGATCCTGAAAGGATTGAGGAGGTCATCACACCCAGGACCAAGGCAGTCATTCCGGTCCACCTATACGGCCATGCTGCCGACATGGATGCCATAGCGCAGATTTGTGGCCGCCACGGACTGGCCTTGATCGAGGATGCCGCCCAGTCACATGGAGCCGGTTACAAGGAAGGCAGGATAGGGCGTCATGGTTCGATGACCTGCTTCAGCTTTTATCCCGGAAAGAACCTGGGTGCCTGTGGTGAGGGAGGTGCCCTGATCACCAATGATGATGCTCTTGCGGAAAGGGCCATCGCGCTTAGAAACCATGGTTCCTACGAGCGCTACTACCACGAGGAGATCGGCTACAATTACCGCATGGAAGGCATCCAGGGTGCGGTCCTTTCCGTGAAGCTGCCTCATCTTGAAACGTGGACGGAAGGTCGCAGGCGGGTAGCGAAGGCCTATCATGAGGGGATGAAGAATCCCAAGGTGACCCTGCCGACTGAGGCGGAATGGGCGAAGAGTGTCTGGCATCTGTTCGTGGTTCGCACCGTGGACCGGGAGGCGTTCATCAATCATCTGGAGACCGAGAAGGTCGGCTATGGAGTCCACTACCCGGTCCCGCTGCACCTCCAGAAATGTTATGAGCACCTCGGATTGGCGAGGGGTGCCTTTCCGGTTTCAGAGAAGCTGGCGGATGAATGTGTCAGCCTGCCCATCTTTCCGGAACTGAACGATGACCAGATCCAGCGTGTGATCGACGTGGTCAACGCATTCTGAGGTATAAACTCTCACGGAGCCATCACCGCGGAGGCGGGACAGGCTGGGGTTTAAAAAGAGAATTCATTGAAAATGCATGCATTTTCAAAACTCCGTGAATCCCCGTGTCTCCGTGAGAGAACATTCGGGATCAGGCCTTTCGCCGCCTTGATTTCCTGCCTCTTGGCTTTGTGTAGCTGACGGATGAGGGGCGGGATGTGGGTTCCTCTCCCAACCTGGATTTCAGCTCCTGGATCTGGTCCCGGAGCAGGGCCGCCTTTTCGAACTCGAGGTTGGTGGAGGCCTGCACCATTTCCGTCTCCAGGTCCTCAATCGTCTTCCGGATATCGAGAGCCTCTCCGGAATCCTTCAGGATGCCCCTGTCTGAATCCTTGGGTGCCTTGAATCCGCTCAGGCGTTCCTCCACGGCCCGTGAAACACTGCGTGGCGTGATGTTGTGCTTCTTGTTGAACTCGAGCTGCTTCTGCCGTCTGTAGGTGGTGATCTTGAGGAATTCCTTGATGCTGCGGGTCATGGTGTCGGCATAGAGGATCACATGACCATTGAGGTGACGCGCGGCACGTCCAGCCGTCTGCACCAGGCTCGTGGTCGATCGCAGGTAGCCTTCCTTGTCCGCATCGAGAATGGCGACCAGTGAGACTTCCGGAAGGTCCAATCCCTCCCTCAACAGGTTGATCCCGACCAGGACGTCAAACTCGCCCTTGCGAAGCGACCTAAGAATCTCCACGCGCTCGATGGCATCAATTTCACTATGGAGATACTGCACCTCGACTCCAATGTCCCTGAGGTAATCAGTCAGTTCTT
>CAZKNW010000417.1:0-4122 GCA_964554035.1 uncultured Verrucomicrobiota bacterium | reverse complement strand
CTTTTCCTGGAATGGTGAACGTCATTCCTTTCACGTCCACCTCACCTACCTTTCCGTGGAAGGGAAAGGTGTCTCGCTTCGGCTTCTCTGATTGGGCGGTGGCAGGCTTATTCTCATCAGCCATGGCGGCACCAGGTGTGTAACCGGCAGTCAGGACTGCCGCCGTCAACAGTGTTAATAGGAGTTTTTTCATATCGACGGATTGGTAGGCAACCCTCGTACCAGAACGGGACTAGGAGTGGCGGTTTCTGCATGAATTGCTTGACGATGGGCGACAAACGGTGGCTCAAATCGTTTTGGAAGGAAGAATGTGACCCATTTTTGGATAATGGTGCCGATTTTGATGTCAGAATCAGGGGCGAAAGTGGTTGATTTGTCGCATCCGTTTTCAGCATTATCCCGTCTTCCGATGAGGGGTGACGCAGGGTCGTTTGCGATCACCATGAAAGTTCGATGTCATTCTTGTCGAACAGAGACTTACCTAATCCGAAGCGAATGCCCTTGGCTGGCAGGAATTTTATCAAATTAATGAAATCTGAACGAAATGGGACTGATTGGGGAAACTTTAGTTTCCTGATGACTACGGCGATTCTGGCACTGGTTGCCGTTCCGATCTACTTTTGGAAGGCGGGATTTGATCCCTATGTTCTCGGCTTGGCCTTTCTCTATTACCTGGCCACGGGCTTGAGTATCACGATGGGATACCACAGATTGTTCTCGCACAAGGCCTTCAAGGCGAAGTGGCCTGTGAAGCTGTTCACCCTTGTGTTTGGTGCTGCTGCTTTTGAGAACTCGGCTTTGTCCTGGAGCGCTGATCATCGTCGTCACCACAAGCATGTGGATCATGATGAGGATCCCTACAATGCGAAGAAGGGTTTTCTACACGCACACATCCTTTGGATTTTTCAGAAACGACAGACCAACTATTCCATGGTCAAGGATCTTGAGAAAGACAAGATGGTGATGTGGCAGCACAGGAACTATGTGAGTATCGGGATGGTGACCGGTTTCCTCATCCCTACGGTTCTCGGGTTTGCCTACGATGGATTTGTTGGTGCTCTGGGTGGTTTTCTTGTGGTCGGTGTTCTCAGGACCTTCCTCGTCCACCATTTCACCTTCCTTATCAATTCTCTCTGCCACATCCTGGGATCGCAGCCCTACTCTGACCAGTCGAGTGCGCGTGACAGTGCAGTGACGGCACTTCTTACCTTTGGCGAAGGTTACCACAATTTTCATCACACGTTTCAGCATGACTACCGGAATGGTATCAAGCCTTGGCACTTTGATCCCACCAAGTGGGCGATCTATCTGATGTCCAAGTTGGGACTAACCAGTGACCTTAAGCGTGTTCCTGAGGAGAAGATTCTTCAAGCCCGCATGCTTCACCAGACCTCAAAGCTTGAGGAATCACTTCTTGAGCGATCCAGAAAGTTGGCCGAGCCGATCCAGGAGAAACTCCACATTGCCAAGGAGAAGGCGACTGAAGCCTACCACCAGTGGGAGAAGAGCCATACCGAGTACATGAAAGTGATGGCAAGGCGCCTTGATGAATCCAAGGAGAAGATTGCTGAGCTTCAAGAGGAATTTCGGGAGGCTCAGGCTCGTTTCCACGAGGCTTTTGAGGAGTGGAAGAGAACCCATTCCACAGCCCAGTTGCAGTTGGGTTGGAGTTGAAGCCCAGCCCAAGGGCGGGCTAGTAGCTACCGGTAATGGGGGCGTCGGCACCCTGAACGATGGTTACGCTGGCTGAGGTTCCCAGCCTGGTAGCCCCTGCCTTGATCATCCGGTCCGCCGTCGCAGCATCCCTGATTCCACCACTGGCCTTCACCCCGGCCTTCTGGCCCACGGTTTTCCTCATCAGCTGGACATGTTCCTCGGTGGCTCCGCCACCGCCAAATCCGGTTGAGGTCTTCACAAAGTGAGCCTCCGCCTCAACGGCGATTTCACAGGCCTTCTTGATTTCCTCCTCGGTCAACAGGGATGTCTCAAGGATCACTTTGACGATCCGGTCGTCGGCAGCCTCAATCACATCACGTATTTCTCGTCGGACGATTTCGTCGCGACCATCCTTCAGCATGCCCACGTTGATGACCATGTCGATTTCGTCGGCACCAAGGTCGACGGCGACCTCGGTCTCGTAGCGCTTCGAGTCTGGATCGCATGCTCCCAAGGGAAAGCCAACGACCGTGCAGACGCGGACTTCCGAGCCTTCAAGGAAGTGCCTCGCCTGAATGATTCGTGATCCGTTGATGCAGACGCTGTGGAAGCGATACTCCCGTGCCTCATCACAAAGCCTGCGGATGTCACTTTCCTTGGCATCCGCCTTCAAGAGGGTGTGATCAATGAAAGGCGCGAGATCCATGGCAACTGTCTGGTCAGGAAGGAAGGAGATCGGCGACCATGGCCTTTTCCTGCCTCAATTCCTCTATGGATGCATCGATCTTGCCACGACTGAATTCGTTGATCTCAAGGCCCTGGACCACGCTGATCGAGTTCCCATCACTGGTGACGGGGAATGAGGAGATGAGGCCTTCATCCACTCCGTAATCACCCTTCGAACAGATGCAAAGGCTGTTGGATTCGCCTGCTGCAGTTGGGTTGACGATGGATGCAACGCTGTCGATGGCCGCGTTGGCCGCGCTGGCCGCGCTGGAAGCTCCGCGGGCCTTGATGATGGCAGCGCCACGCTGCTGGACGGTTGAAATGAACTCACCCTTGAGCCATTCCTCATCGCTGATCACCTCGGCAGCGCTCTTGCCGCCGATTTGAGCGTTGTAGAAATCGGGATATTGGGTTGCGGAGTGATTTCCCCAGATCGTGGTGGTGGTCACCTCGGTGATGTCGACGCCGGCCTTCTGTGCCAGTTGGGTCTTGGCGCGGTTCTCGTCGAGCCGTGTCATGGCGAACCATCGATCGGATGGGATGTCAGGGGCATTGTTCATGGCGATCAGGCAATTGGTGTTGCATGGATTGCCCACAACCAGCGTCCTGACGTCGGACGCTGCATTGTTCTGGATGGCCAGTCCCTGTCCGGTGAAGATCTTTCCATTGATGCCGAGCAGGTCCTTTCGCTCCATTCCCTGTTTGCGGGGAACGCTCCCTACGAGGAGGGACCAGTTGACCCCGTCGAAGCCCTTGTTGAGATCCGAGGTGGCCACAATGCCCTTGAGCAGGGGGAAGGCACAGTCGTCGAGTTCCATCACGACACCTTCGAGTGCAGGGAGTGCAGGTTCGATCTCGATGAGGTGCAGAATCACGGGCTGATCCGGACCCAGCATCTGGCCTGATGCAATCCTGAATAGGAGGGAATATCCGATCTGTCCTGCTGCGCCGGTCACGGCGACTCTGATGGGTGTTTTCATTGCTCTTGTCTGTTTTTCTCGGTTGAAGAGCTGAGATCATAGGGGCTTTTCCGTGGTGGAGGCAAGAGTACCGGCCTGCCAACCCTTCATTTGGCCGAATGTCACAATTGTTTCAGAATCGACACATGCGGCATCCTAAACCGTTACCTGAGCGCGATATTTGGGTGTTGTTATTCGGCAGGGTGCCTCTTCGGGTCACAGGAAAGCTCTGAGATTTACTCTGAACCGGAAGGTTGCGGTGCCAACGCTTTTTCATTATGACGACGAGAAGAGATTCCAATCTTGTTGCCGATGAACGAGGCTCATCGGGGGCGACACGCAACAGACGCAGTTGGAACAAGATTTTTATGAAGGAAACGATCCTCGTGGTTGATGACGAACCGGATGCGGTGGAGTTGATTGAGTTCAACCTCAAGCAGGCGGGTTATCGGGTGCTGACCGCAGAGAATGGTGGAGAGGCCCTTCAGAAGGCCCGGCAGGCCCAGCCCTCCCTGATCGTGCTCGACCTGATGCTTCCGGAGGTGGATGGGCTTGAAGTCTGCAAGATCCTGCGCCGTGACCAGGTGACCGAATCCATTCCTGTGATCATGCTGACCGCCAAGGCAGCCGAAATTGACCGGATTCTCGGATTGGAGCTGGGCGCCGATGATTACGTGACCAAGCCATTCAGTCCCAGGGAACTGGTCCTGAGGATCAAATCCCTTCTCAGGAGGGGGAAGCTGGTCGAGGAAGCCAAGGAGCAGCTGCAGATCGGCGAGCT
>CAZKNW010000416.1:0-4129 GCA_964554035.1 uncultured Verrucomicrobiota bacterium | reverse complement strand
GATTCCGTCGTGGCGCAGATCGCCACGGCCTGCCATGAGCAAAGTGAAGGGGTGACCCAGATCAGTGCCGCCGTGTCCAATATGGACCAGTTGACCCAGGACAATGCGGCCAACGCGAACGAAGGGTCGGTGATCGCGACATCCCTGCAGGATCAGGTCCAATCGCTATTGGGGGAGGTTTCCTCGCTTGAGAGCCTTGTGGGCAATAGATCCCAAGGGAAGGAGATGGCCGAAGAACATGGGAGCTCCAGCCCCGTTGAGCTGATGAAGAAGCCCGACCCCGCCCCTTCCCCTGCACAGGGGTTTGAAGATTTTTTCTTCAGTGAAGCCGCCCCCCGTCCCGGGAGCCACCGTGGCGTCACCAACGGATTTGAAACCGGTTCGTTCGAGTCGAGCCGGAACTGATCCGGAATTTTTCCTCAAGTCATCGTGATGGCAGACCGATCATAAGTAGACCGGTGCTGTCGGCCTTCTCACGAAAACCATTCAGGAAGTAGGTGGGTGCGCCCGGGCTGTCCTTCCCAAGCCAGAGCAGGTGTTGGAGGTGAGGGCACCCCTGCCGGAAGTGAAGTCATGACCACAGATACGACAACGGCCTTCTTTCGCCACAACCAGTTGACCGGCGAGCAGTATGAGTGGGTGGCAAGACTGGTGTATGAACACAGTCGCATCAACCTGGGGAGCAACAAGCTGGACCTCCTGTCCTCCAGGCTGAGCAAGCGGATCCGGGTCCTTGGTATGCAGGGGTTTGACGACTACATACGGCTTCTGAAATCGACGGAGGGGCCGGAGGAACTCGCCAATCTCGTCGATGTTGTCTCCACCAACCACACTCATTTCTTTCGCGAGATCCAGCATTTCCAGTTTCTCGAGAATCGGGCTCTTCCTGAGATCTCGAAGCATCTGAACGGTGAATCCTTCCGCATCTGGAGTGCGGCTTCCTCCTCCGGTGAGGAACCCTATTCGCTTGGGATCACGCTCTATGATTTTTTCGCCGCCCATCCCCAGATGGCCTGGTCCATCACGGCCACGGATATTTCAACGAGGATTCTGGACAAGGCCCGCAAGGCCATCTATTCGGAGGAGCGATTGGGTCCCGTGGGCCGTGAAAGAACGCAGCGTTATTTCCAGAAGGGCACGGGAGACTGGAACGGCTACTTCCGGGTGAAGAAGTTCCTCAGGGAGAAGGTGGTCTTTCATCATGTGAACCTTCTCCAGCCCAGCTATCCCTTCAGTCACCTTTTCCACATCATCTTCTGCCGCAATGTGATGATCTACTTTGACCGGGCCACGCAGGAGGATCTGGTCGGTCGACTCTACAAGCGCCTTCATCCCGGAGGCTACCTGATGGTGGGGCACTCGGAGTCTCTCACGGGATTGAAGCATTCGTTTCGTCCTGTTCAACCCGCAGTCTACCGTAAGGAACCCTAAGCCCATGAGAGCGTCCCCGATCAAGGTCATCCTCGTCGATGATTCAGCACAAGTCAGGAAACAGGTCACCGAGATTCTGGACGGGGTTGAGGATGTGGATCTGGTGGCCACTGCCGTGGATCCCTATGTCGCACGCCGGAAAATGAAGGAGCATGATCCGGACGTCATGCTTCTGGATCTCAGCCTTCCGAGGATGGATGGAGGAAGCTTCCTGAAGCTGCTCATGAAGAATCATCCCATGCCGGTGATTGTCATGAGCGGGCTTGCTGAACCTCGTTCCCCTTTCGCGCTCGATGCACTGGAGTCGGGTGCCGTCGACGTGATACACAAGCCGAGTGGCACCCTGAACACCGAGGGCATCGAGGAGGACATGGTCCTTAAGATTCGCACGGCGGGACGACAGGCCGAGCACTACCGGAAAGAGCGGCTTTCACGGACCAGGAGCCAGAAGACTTCGGCTTCCGGCATGGTGCTGCCCCGGAGTCAGCCCCTGAACCCCTCAGTCATGCCGACGAGGGAGATCCCGGTCCGGCCTGTGGATTTCCATGGTCAGTATCATCCCCGGCAGATCATCTTGCTGGGAGCCTCCACGGGTGGAACGGAAGCGCTCAAGGATGTCCTGCCTCTCCTGCCAAAAAACATTCCCCCCATCGCCATTGTCCAACATATCCCCCCAGGTTCTCGGCGGGTCTTGCGGCAAGGCTGAACGAGATGTCGGACATCGAGGTAAGGGAGGCGAAGGATGGGGTCAGGATGTGTGAAGGGCTCGGCCTGATTGCGCCCGGCGACCAGCACATGGAGATCCGTTGGAGGGGTGATGCCTATGAGGTCACCCTTCACCAGGGTGAACCGGTGCACCACCAGCGGCCTGCCGTGGAGGTGCTGTTCAACTCAGTGGCGCAGGATTCCGCCCGCTATGCCGTTGCCGGCATCCTGACCGGGATGGGCAAGGACGGTGCCGAGGCGATGAAGTATCTCAAGGACAGTGGTGCCTGGACCATCGGTCAGGATGAGGCCAGTTGTGTTGTCTACGGCATGCCTGGAGTCGCCCACAGGCTGGGAGCCCTCTGCACGCAGTCTCCACTACGAACGTTTTCAAAGGCGATTTGTGATGGTGCGGCGCGAATGGCGGCACGCTTTCCTGAAGTCAGTCTCGCTTGACGGTCTTGGCGATGAGCAACGAGCAACGAGCAACGACAGGTGATTCCACTGCGACTGCTGGTGGACGATCTGCTGAGGGGCTTCTCAGGATCACTGGGAGCCCGGGGCCAGGATCTTGTCGTGTTTTCCTCGGGGCGTCTTCCACGCTCCGTGTATTCGGATTTCACCCGTTTGGAAGAAATTCTCAGGATAATCCTCTCCAATGCCATCGATGCCAGCTCCGCGGGGGCATTGATCGAGTTCTCCATCAACATGGAAACCTCCTCCAGGGGAAGGAAGGGCCTGAGGATCGAGATATCCGACCAGGGATGCGGCATGACCCGGCATGAAGGCAAAAGGTTGTTTTCCGTTGCGGAAGGAGCGACCGGTCTTGCCGGTCTCCGCGGTGGGGAGATTGCAGGGGAGCTGGTGCGTCAGCTGGACGGGGAGTTGACGGTGGCAAGCATGCCGGATGAGGGCACCACGGTGAGCCTCTGGACTCCGGCGGAGGTCGCCGAGACCTCGGGTATCTGGTCCTCCTTCAATGGAACCCTGATCGCGTTCGATGCCAACGAGGAACGTTCCCTCGGACTGATGCAGCAGATGGGGATGTTGGGGGGGCATGGGGAGCTTTACCACGATCCGGAGGAATTTACCTGCGCATTGGAGGGTTTGGGACGGAATGCCTCCAGCGAGACAGTGATTCTTCTCCAGATTGATGACCCGGAAGCGCGGGCGGAGCTCATCCTTTCCACCTTTCGTCGTTTCAAGGGCTCCGATGTCAGGCTGATCCTCAGTGTGCCGGGAGACCAGGCGGGAAAAGGAGACCTTGCCATTGCAACAGGCCGGATCCTGCCAAGGCCCTTCTCTCCATGGGACCTGGCCGACGAGGTGGGTCTCTATGAGATGGAGCCTCCCGCACTTCTTGAGGAATCGGATTCCGGGTCCGTGTGCGATGCTCAAGGGGAGGGGCCGAACATCCTCCTGGTCGAGGATGATGCCGCGAACAAGAGGGTGGCCGACGGTCTTCTCTTGAAGCTGGGCCTCCGGGCTGACTGGGCTGAGAACGGAGAGGTGGCCCTGGAGAAGATGGCTGGGAAGTCCTATGACTTGATCCTGATGGACTGCCAGATGCCGATCATGGACGGGTATGCCACGACACGGGAGATTCGTAGAAGAGAGCATCTGAAAGGCGATGGATGGCATGTCCCGATCATCGCTGTGACCGCGAATGCCATGGCCGGGGACCGTGAACGGTGCCTGAAGGCGGGAATGGATGACTATCTTACCAAGCCGGTTCGCAAGGCCTTGCTTGAGGAAAAGATCAATGAGGCCCTCGCCCGTTCGAGTCCCGGGCTGGTGAAGGAAGAACCCTCATGGGATGACCTGCTTGAAGCTGAAGAACCGGAGGAACCGTCCATTGGGGATGTTTTTGGGGATCAGGGGCTTCCTGATGTGATCCGTGAACTTGCCGAGGATACCGGGACGGAAGCCGCGCGGGACATCATTGTCGATTTCCTGGTTTCTAATGACACCTTGATCACCGAGATCAGTGAAG
>CAZKNW010000415.1:2098-4137 GCA_964554035.1 uncultured Verrucomicrobiota bacterium | reverse complement strand
CGGTGAACTGCGGTCTCCAGCCGGGCGTTGAGGAAGAGTGTGATGTCGGGGAAGCAGGCGAATCCATAGACCCCGGTGACCCAGTCCTGTGGGCAGCCCCGGACAATGGAGGCCGCAAAGGCGGCGAACACATAGCGGTCACAGACCACGAGGTAGCCTGCCTTCAGGAGTGGAAGGAGCTTGAGGTCGTAGATGTCACCAAAGTCGGTGGCGTGAAGCAGGGTGTGCGTGGTCGGTGTGATCAGCTGCCTTCCCTCGGCACGGGTCGTGGTCTTCTTCACCAGTTGGAAGGTGCTCCAGTCGGCGTGGTAGACCTTGAGGTTCTGGAGTTCCAGCCACCTCTTGAGCAGGTGGGTCTGCGTGGTCTTTCCTGAACCATCGATCCCCTCCACCGCAATCAGTCTGCCTGGATAACCCTTTAGTTCGGGTGTCATTGACATCGTGAAGGCAGGATACTGCCTCTGGTCCACGGGTGCGACTGATTTTGGCAAATGTGTCCGACTTGTCACAAAACCTTCGCGAGACCAGGGAGGCGGGTTCTCCCTTGCCGAAGGTGGGTGGCATTCTGAATACTCCCGCCCATGCTTGATGTGAAACAAATCCGGGAAACGCCGGATGAAGTCAGAGCGGCGCTGAACAGCCGGGAGGAAGGACTTGGGGATCGACTGGATGAGATTCTTTCGCTGGACGAGAAACGACGCACCATCATCACCGAGGTGGAGTCGCTGAAATCGGAACGCAACAAGGCCTCCAAGGAAATCGGCGGCCTGATGAAGGAGGGGAGGAAGGACGAGGCCGAGGAAAGGAAGGCAGCGGTACGCGAGATCGGGGAGAAGATCACCTCACTGGACGGGGAGCTCGCCGCCACCGAGGCCCAGCGCGACCAGATGCTTTTGGAGCTTCCCAACCTCCCCGACAAAAGCGTGCCCATCGGAAAGGACGCGGATGACAACGCAGAGATCCGTCAGTGGGGTGAAAAGCCCGGATTCGATTTCGAACCCAGGTCCCATGTCGACATCTGCGACCATCTTGGTCTGATTGATTTTGCAAGGGCCACGAAGCTTTCAGGCAGCGGCTTCCTGCTCTACACCAACTGGGGTGCACGACTCGAGCGGGCGTTGATCCAGTTTCTCCTGAACCTTCACACCCGGGAGCACGGTTACACCGAGGTCTCACCACCCTTCGTGGTCAATGCCGACTGCATGACCGGCGTCGGACAGTTTCCCAAGTTCCTTGACCAGGCCTATGCGGTCCGGGAAGGCGAGGATGACACCACACTCGGAAGGCAGTATCTCATTCCGACAGCAGAGGCACCGGTGGCCAACATCCATCGCGAGGAGATCCTCCAGGAGTCGGATCTTCCCATCAAATACTGCGCCTACAGTCCCTGTTTTCGGGCGGAGGCGGGAGCGGCCGGTGTGAATACCCGGGGAATGATCCGCGTGCACCAGTTCGACAAGGTCGAGCTCATCAAGGTGGTGACACCCGAGACGAGTTTTGACGAGTTGGAAGCCATGACGGCCAACGCTGAAAAGGTGCTTCAGATGCTGGGCTTGCACTACCGCGTGTTGCTGCTTTGTTCCGGGGACATGGGCTTTGCCAGTGCCAAGACCTATGACATCGAGGTCTGGGCACCGGGGCAGGGACAGTATCTGGAGGTGTCCAGTTGCTCGAACTGCGTTGACTACCAGCCCCGTCGAATGAACCTGCGCTACAAGTCCGAGGGCAAGGGGACGAGTCATCCCCATCTGCTCAACGGAAGCGGCACCGCGCTCGCGAGGTTGTTTGTCGCATTGATCGAAACCTATCAGCAGGAGGACGGAAGCATCCTGATCCCCGAGCCGATCCAGCCCTACCTCGGAGCCGACCGTATTCCGGCCCCTGAAGCTTAAGAAAACGCCCATGAGAATCCTCCAGGCCACCAGCGAACTCTTTCCCTACTCAAAGACCGGCGGACTGGCCGACATGGTTTCAGGTCTGGCCAAGGCCCTCGCTGAGAAGGGAGTCGAGGTCGATCTGGTCACGCCGCTCTACAAGGG
>CAZKNW010000415.1:0-2088 GCA_964554035.1 uncultured Verrucomicrobiota bacterium | reverse complement strand
GGCATCCTTGAGAAGTTTCCGGACCTGGTTAAGGAGGAATTCGTCTTTCACCAGTCGCTGGGCAAGGGCAGTGTGGCGGCCGGGCTTTATCGGCATGATGCCGGTCCGAACCTGACCGTCTACTTTGTCGATCATAGGGAGTTCTACCATCGGGACGGCATTTATCTGGAGAACGGACAGGTCTATTGGGACAACGCGGCCCGGTTCGTCTTCTTTTCCAAGTGTGTGGTTCAACTGGCAAGGACCCGGAAGGAACCCTATGACCTGATCCACCTGCATGACTGGCAGCTTGGGCTCGTTCCAGCCCTTCTGGATGATGCACAAGAGAACTCCGATTGGAAGAATCCTCCCAGGACGCTCTACACCATCCACAACATGCCCTATCAGGGTGTGTTCGGCTGGGAGGAGTTCCTGCTGACCAATCTCCCAGAGGAGTATTTCACGTTTTCAGGGCTGGAGTTCTACGGACAGATGAACCTCCTGAAGGCCGGCATCATCTACTCCGATTTCGTCTCCACGGTCAGTGAGACCTACTCGAAGGAAATCCGGACCGAGGCGGGTGGCGCGGGACTGGCGACCGCCATCCAGACGCGCAGTGACAGGGTCACGGGCATCCTGAACGGCGTGGACTACGGCGAATGGAACACGGAGGACAATCCCAGCCTGCCCGCGTCGTATTCAGCTACCGACCTTTCCGGAAAGAAGAAGTGCAAGGCCGCGCTGCAAAAGGAGCTTGGACTGCCTGCCAAGGCGCGTGTCCCGATCTTTGGTGCCGTGACGCGGCTGGCTCCAGAGCAGAAGGGTACCGACTTCATCCTGGAGGCGGTGCGGAGTCTTGCCGCGGAGCACGAGATGCAGTTTGTCCTGCTTGGAAGTGGTTCCCCTGAGATGGAGAAGGCTTTCAAGGAACTGTCGGAGGAGTTTCCCAAGAAGGTGGCGGTCGAGATCGGCTACAACCACGGACTGGCCCACCGGATCGAGGCGGGTATCGACTTCTTCCTGATGCCTTCGCGCTACGAGCCGGCCGGGCTGAACCAGATGTACAGCCTTCGCTACGGAA
Organism: uncultured Verrucomicrobiota bacterium; assembly: GCA_964554035.1. Lineage (GTDB taxonomy): Bacteria > Verrucomicrobiota > Verrucomicrobiia > Limisphaerales > CAZKNW01 > CAZKNW01. Next base: position 1,028 of record CAZKNW010000415.1, on the reverse strand, counting down.
CCATTCCGATTGTCCGTCGTACGGGAGGTTTGGAGGACTCGGTGATCGACCTGGACGACGAACCGATGCAGGCCAATGGCATCAAGTTCGCGGGTGCGACCACCCGGGCACTGATTCGTGGCATGGAGAAGGCCCTCCTGTTCTACAGGAACCCGACGCTGATGAAGCACTTCCTCAAGAACGGGATGACGGCGGACCATTCGTGGAACCAGTCGGCCAGCGAATACATGGCCCTCTACGAGAAGATCGCTACCCTTCCGGAGCGAGACAGGCTCAAGCCCAAGACCGGGGCCTGATCACTTCTTCTTTCGTTGTCCTTCCCGTGCCTTGCGTGCCTGTTTGGTCAGGCGCTTGGACTTGGGAGTGGATTCCTTCCTGCCCTGTGTTTTTCCCTGGGGGCCCCTGAATCCGGGTTCGGAATTGCGCTGCTGCTTCTTCTTCTCCACGAACTTCCTTCGCGAGGTCCTCACGGAACTGACCTTCTTGGGCCTTTCCCGGGCATGGAGGAAGATGGGGCAGCCCTCATAGCCGAAGGCGACCCGAAGCTGTTCCTGAAGGTATTTCTCGTAGTGGGAGGAAAGGGAATCCTTGTGGTTCACGAACAGCAGGAAGGAAGGGGGTGCCTTCTCGACCTGGGTGGCGTAGTAGACCTTGAACCTGTGACCGGCCTCCGTTCCCGGCGAACGCTTCTCTATGGCGTCCTTGAGCGTCCGGTTGATCAGGGCGGTGGGAATGGTCTGGTTCAACTGGGCAGCCACGTAGCGGATGGTCTCGAGGAGACGGTCCAGCTGGAATCCGGAATTGGCCGAGGTGAAGACGACCGGGGCATAGCTCATGAAGAAGAGCTTCTTCTGAACCCATTCGGCAAACTCCGAGAGGGTGGTCATGGGCTCGTGCTTCTTCTCGCGGCGGTCACCGGACTTGCGCCGCTGGATCTCCTCCTTGCGTGCCTCAAGCACCTCTTCACCCACCAGGTCCCACTTGTTGACCACGATGATCGCCGCCTTGCGTTCCTCGGTGATCTTGTC
>CAZKNW010000414.1:0-4138 GCA_964554035.1 uncultured Verrucomicrobiota bacterium | reverse complement strand
GTCATTTCTTGGCGGCTTTCTACTCCAGCTCGGGAGTGGGAGGACGATTGGCTGCAAGGATGGCGGTCCCCGTGGAATCACAGACGCGAAGCTGGAACTCCCATTCCTTCGTCCAGGACTGTTCCTGCTCGTTCTGGCAGGACTTGACCAGGATCTGGTTCATCCCGGCCTTGAGGGTGGCAGGCAGTGCATACTGGTCGATCCGCTGGCCCCGATGATACTCATCTCGTTCGAAGAGCAGCTTTCCATTCAACCAGACCTTCCATGCGTTCTTGGTGCCGAGGCGCAGCTCCACCTGCTGCTCGGTGGGCGATTCAAACTCGGTATAGGCATAGCCAACCACCTGCTTGAGCATTCCAAAGGGCTTGTTGAAATCCACCTTGCCGTATTCATGGCGGCTGACGAAGGATCGCCACGACACCTTCCCGGCCTTGCCGGAGTAGCTCGAGGACAGCTTGATCTCACGCTCGGGCGGAAATTCGCGGGCAAAGCCCCCGCGGTCGGTGTTGTCGAAAGGACCAATCACGCTCCAGTGCATCAGGAAACCGAAGTGCCGCGGCAGGTCCACGCCCTGCCCAAGATCCGTCAACGCCTCGGCGATTTTCTGAGTCTGGCTGGCTTCCCTCGAAAACGAGAGTGCCTGACGATACACCACCGCCGCCTCAGCCTTCTTTCCGTCCTTCAGCAGCGCCTCGGCCTGGTCGGCCAATCCACCGACGGCCAGGCGTCGGAGTTCCGGGCTGGGATCATTGAGCAAGCCTGGAACCAGTGTCGCGGCGGTTTCAGGTTTGACCCGTTCGATGAGGGAAAAGGCCAGGTTGCGTGGCTTGACCGCATTGGAGGTATCGAGAAGGAAGTTGCCGAGGTCCTCCAGGGGAAGTTCGCCACCACTCTTCAGCGTGCGGTCCACAATGGTTTCCACGGCGCCCCGCAGCCAGTTGGCGGAGACCGGACCGGCATCATTCATCTCACCAAGGATGGAAATCAGGGCGGCGGCATCCGATCCGGCCAGCTTCTTCCATGCCTGGGAGGCATCCTTGTTGCCCTTGCCTTCACTACCGACTCCCAGAATGGGCTTGGCAGTGGGAAGCTCGGCCATGAGGCCAAGGCCGGGAGTGATGCCGATCAGGACCGACAGGAGCGTTTTGGAGAATCCTTTCATATCAAATCTGGGTGAATGGGACGACATCATGGGCCAGACTTCTTCAAACTCAAGTCCCGGAGGCCGACTTTTCCGTGAATCAGACATGCAAAGATCCCATCCAAGGCCCAAGAAAAACCTTTCCCAACAGGCCGTAGAACCTAATCTCCCAAGTCATGCCCCCAGTGTGTCGCGCCCAGCGTGTCTTCCTCCTTTGTGCGTGGATCCTCTCCACGTTTCATGCAACCGCACAGGTTCAGATACAGACCAGCAAGGAATCCGCCCTCATCCACATCGATGGCGAGCTGTTCACCGAATACCACGTAGGCGATGTCTATCGCCCCTACTTCTACCCCGTGATCGGACCAAACGGAAAAGGCATGACACGGAACTTTCCAATGAAGAAGGGTGTGGAAGGCGAGGAAACCGACCACATGCATCATCGAGGCGTCTGGTTCGGGCACCGGGCCGTCAACGGCAGCAACTTCTGGGGCGACACCCCGGACTCCGGCAGGATCGTGCACAAGGGATTTCATCGCCTGACCTTCAACAAGAAGGAAGGCAGCTTCTCCACTTCCAATGACTGGATCGCGAAAACCGGTGAGACCGTCTGCACGGATGAGCGTATCGTGCGGATCTACAACCATCCGAAGTTCCGAATGATGGATATCACCCTCACCATCAAGGCCTCACACGGTGACGTGGTGCTGATGGATGAAAAGGATGGAGGCATGGCCACCCGCCTGCCCCACACCATGAAGGTCATCCGTCGGGACAAGAAGCCCGTGGAGGGACACATCCTGATGAGCGACGGGTCAACCGACGCCGAGGCATGGGGCAAACGTGCCAAGTGGTGCTACAGCTATGGCCCGGTTGAGGGAGAACAGGCCGGCGTTGCCATCTTCGATCATCCTGGGAATCCCAACCACCCGACCTGGTGGCACGCACGCACCTATGGCCTGATTGCTGCCAACGCCTTTGGAAAAGGCCATTTTGAGAAACTTTCCGACAAGCATGCGGGCGACGTGAGGATCGCATCCGGTGAAAGCCTGACCTTCAAATACCGCCTGATCTGGAACGAAGGGCAGCTCAGCAAGGAACAGCTCGATGCTGAATTCCGAAAGTTCGCCGCCAATTGATCCCTATCCGCGCATCAATGGAATTCCTCCTTTGAAATGGCCGTCCGATTTGCAAAAGCTCCAATACCGATTTCAACAACACCCCTGAGATAACATTATGTCCAAACTCAATCGCAGGCGCTTCCTCGCCACCTCTTTCATGTCCGCAGCCGCGGCCACGTTGACCCCGAAGAACTGGGCCAACGTAGTCGGCGCCAACGAAAACATCCGCGTCGCCACCGTCGGTTTCCGCAGCCGTGGAGGATCCCACATCAGCGGCATGCTCAAGCAGAAGCCAGAAGGTGTCCGCATGGTCGCCCTCTGTGACGTGGATCAGCGTGTCCTCGACAAGGGTGTCGACAACCTGAAGAAGAAGGGCGAGGACGTGAAGGCCTTCGTCGACATGCGCGATCTCCTTGAGATGAAGGACCTCGACTGTGTCACCATCGCCACTCCCAACCACTGGCATGCCCTCGCAGCCATCTGGGCCATTCAGGCCGGCAAGGATGTCTATGTCGAGAAGCCCGTTTCCCACAACGTCTGGGAAGGACGCCAGCTTGTGAAGGCTGCCCGCAAGTATGGCAGGATCTGCCAGACCGGTACCCAGGCACGTTCCTCCGTCGCCATCAAGGAAGCCGTCAAATGGGTCCATGAGGGCAACCTCGGAAAGATCAAGATCGGCCGTGGCCTCTGCTACAAGCCACGCACCGACATCGGCAGCCTCAACAAGCCCGTCGAGATTCCCTCCGAGATCGATTTCTACCTCTGGTCCGGTCCCGCACCGGAAGAGGTGCCCGACTACCCCGGCACCAAGGCCGGTGCCCTGCACTATGACTGGCACTGGCGCTGGGCCTACGGCAACGGCGACCTCGGCAACCAGGGCATCCACCAGATGGACATCGCACGCTGGTTCCTCGGTGAAGACAGCCTGGCACCCAGGGTCTGGAGCGTCGGTGGACGCCTCGGCTACAAGGATGCCGGTGAGACCCCGAACACCCAGATCGTCTACCAGGATTACGATGCCGCCCCGCTCATCTTTGAGGTACGTGGACTCCCCGAGAGCAAGGCAGCCCAGTCGAAGGGATGGTCCAAGCTCATGGACGACTACAAGGGCGCCAAGATTGGTGTCATCATCGAATGTGAAGGTGGCGACGTCCGCGTGACGAGCAGCTACGGCAAGGCCGAGGCCTTCGACAAGGATGGCAAGAAGATCAAGGAGTGGAACGGCTCCATCGACCATTTCGAGAACTTCATCAACGCGGTCCGCAGCCGCAAGCGAAGCGACCTGACAGCCGACATCTGGGAAGGCCACCTTTCCAGCGCACTCTGCCACACCGGCAACATTTCCTATCGCCTCGGATCCAAGAAGAACCCGGGAGAGATCAAGGAAATGATCAAGGACACCCGTGGCGGCGAGGAGACCTTCGGCCGCATGGTCGACCACCTCGGACGCAATGAGGTCGATGTCACCAAGGACAAGCTCTCCATGGGCGTGCTCCTGAACATGGATCCCAAGGTCGAGAAATTCATCGGCAACACGGATGCCGATGCCCTCCTCACCCGCAACTACCGCGAACCCTTCGTGGTGCCTCACGAGGTCTAGAACCTCATCGACACCCTTTCGTCACTTGAAATGCCCCATCGCCTTCCTGGCGATGGGGCATTTTTTTGGCAATATCGGTGTATTCTTTTCCGTCCACGTCCGATTTAGATATCCAACTATGAGCACCCTATTCGAGCGATTGGGAGGCGACGCGGCCGTGGATGCCGCTGTCGACAAGTTCTACGGCAAGGTCCTGGCCGATGACCGGATCAAACACTTCTTTGAAGGAGTGGACATGGCACGTCAGGCCAATCACCAGAAGAATTTCCTCAAGTT
>CAZKNW010000413.1:0-4148 GCA_964554035.1 uncultured Verrucomicrobiota bacterium | reverse complement strand
TGACCGGACTCGACAGCGGAGCCGACGACTACCTGGTGAAGCCCTTTGCCTTTGCCGAGATGCTGGCACTCATCCGCGCCTTGTTGCGACGCTACACTCCTGACGAACCCACAAAGCGCCAGGTCGCAGACCTGATCTTGGATACCCAGACGCGTCGGGCCATGCGAAACGGAGAAGAGATTGTCCTCACCCCCCGTGAATTCGACCTGCTGGCTTACCTGATGCGTCATGAAGGACAGGTCGTGACACGGCAGATGTTGGCGCAGGAGGTATGGCGGGAACCCAACCGGGCCACCCCGCTGGACAACGTCATCGACGTACATCTCGCCCACCTTCGCAAGAAGATTGATGGCAGCGGTGACTCCAAACTCATCCAGACCGTCAGGGGAGTCGGGTTTGTATTGCGGGAAGGAGCCCCATCATGAAGGACTGGTGGCAACGTTGCTCGCTGAGGATACGCCTCGCTGTATCATTCACCCTTGTGGCGAGTGTGATCATGCTGGGCCTGATGCCCCTGATCTATGTATTGATCGAACGGCAGATGCAGACCGAAATGGACCAGCAACTGAAGGTGGACTGGGACCTGATCGATGCCCATCTGGAACTGAGCGAATCCGGCGGTGTCCGTTGGAAGAAGTCCAGTCCTGCCTCCCCCAGCAGCCCCGGCTATGCGGAGACCTGGTTTGATGTCTGGGCGGATGGGAAATCGCTTCTAAGCCACTGGCCAACCCATGGTGTCGAGGTGACGAAACCACCTGGCCCCACTGACGGTGACGGGCAGGCCTTCTTCAACATCGATGTGGTACCGGACCTGCCGGCACGCACCCTCGTGAGGCACACCCGGATCGAAGGGAAGGACTTGACGTTGCGTGTGCTTCGCAACAAGACCGGATTGCGCTATACCTTACGTCAGATCATGGCTGGCCTGGCCCTCAGCGTACCGTTGATGGCCCTGTTTGCTGCCGTGGGAGGCAACCTCATGGCCGGACGCATGCTGGCACCCATCGGCGCGATGGCGGAGCAGGCACGCCAGATCACATCCGAATCCCTCGGACGTCGCTTACCCAATCCGAATCCCCATGACGAACTGGGCCAACTGGCAACCGTGTTCAACGACACACTGGAGCGACTGGAGGACTCCTTTGCATCACTGAGACAATTCACGGCTGATGCCTCCCATGAGCTACGGACGCCGCTGACCGCCTTGCGAACCGAAGGCGAAGTCGCGCTTCGCGAATCCAAGGACCCGGAGGCGTTACGCGATACAATCGGCAGCATGCTCGAGGAGGTGCAAAGATTGAATGACCTGACCGACGCCTTGCTTTTCCTTGCCCGCGCCGAAGGAAGACCGATCGAGATGAACCGCGAAAGTGTCGTCGCCGCGGATCTGCTGACCGACGTCTGCGAAAGCGTGGAGGTGCTGGCCTCGGATAAGGGACAGGCCGTGGAGATCGATTGCGCACCGGGCATCAGCATCCACGTTGACCGGCTCCTGATGCGACAGGTGGTCATGGGACTTCTGCACAACGCCATCCGCTATAGCCCTGAAGGAGGTACGATCAGGCTGCGATCCTTCACCCGGAAACCAGATGTCGTGATCGAGATTGCCGACGAAGGTCCAGGAATCGCGGCGGAACACCACCAGAAGATCTTCGAGCGATTTTACCGAATTGACCATGCACGCTCGCGGTCCGAGGGAGGCGCAGGGCTGGGGCTTGCGATCGCGAAAATGTCGATCGAACAGCATGGCGGTCGGATCGACCTTATCAGCGAGGAAGGAGAAGGAAGCATCTTTCAGATCATTCTTCCGATGGCCGGCACCCATTCCTGAAGAAATCTTCAGGATATCGACATCGTTCGGGTTCAGCATGATCGGCATCCTCACCGGGGTCAGGTCCTGAAACCGGACGGCTCCCGCTATGAAAAGTCATTCCTTGCCGATCATTGGCATCCTTCTCGTCACCGCCTGCGCCCTCCAGGCTGCCAGCGTGAAGACGGTTCAACCCGCCAAGACCACGCTCAAGAGAACCACCGCACAGCCCGCCACGCTTCTTCCCTATCATCAGACCGAGATCCATCCCAAGGTCGAAGGCTACATGGGTGAGATCAGCGTCGATATCGGAGACATGGTCAAGTCCGGTCAGCAAATCGCCGGCATTGCCGTGCCGGAGATGAAATACCTTCTGGAAGCCCAGTTGGGGAAAGTCGACCAGATCCAATACAAGCGGCAGCAACTGGCCGCAGAGGTCAATGGCATCGAGGCCGAATACAAGGCGCTGGAATCCGAAAACAACCGTATCCAGGAACTGCTCAAGACGAAGTCGGTCACCCAGAAGATCGGCGATGAGGTGGCCAGTCGGTTCGAGGCAGTGAAAGCCAGACTCAAGTCCGCCAAGATCCAGGTCTCCAGTGCCGATGCGGAACGGCGACAGGCAGAGGCAAGAAAAGAAGAAATCAAGGTTCTGATGGGATACGCCGTGCTGAAAGCCCCATTCGACGGAGTCGTCACCCAGCGGTCCGTTTCCCCCGGTGATTATGTGGCTCCAGGTGGCAGAACTCCCCTGTTCACCATTTCACAGGTGAATCCACTTCGGCTTCATGTGCCGGTTCCGGAAAAGGATGCCATCTGGATCACCAAGGGCGACAAGGCCTCCATCGCCTTCCCTGCCCTGGCCAAGCCGGTTGAAGCCGCAGTCACCCGCACCTCTGGCAGCCTGGATCCCAAGACGCGGACACTGACCGTCGAGATCGAGATCAACAACGCCGATGGCAAACTGCTTCCCGGCATGTTTGGAATGGCCACCATAACGATGCAGGAGAAGTCAGCCATTGTGGTCCCTTCGGGAACCATCCGATTCAATGCGGACGGCAGCGAGAAGCTTGTCTATGTGGTCAAGGCCGACAACACGATCACCCATGTCCCGGTCGAACTGGGCATCGACACCGGGAATGAGATCGAGGTGATCTCCGGGCTCACCGGAAACGAACGGATCGTCACGGGCATGTTGGGCACCCTCAAGGAGGGCGAATCCGTCACGGTCCTCAAGAACTGACCCACGAAGCCTCCTTTCCTTTCCCTCCATGTTCCTCGTCAGATTCGCACTCAGAAACCCTTATGCCGTCTGGGCGATGGCCATCGGCATCAGCCTCCTTGGCTTCGCCGTGATCCCCAAGATCCCCGCCGACATCCTGCCCGACTTCAAGACGCCGGTGGTCACCAGCTTCTTTTCCTATCCCGGACTGCCAACCGGCGAAATGGAGAAATCCGTTACGTCCCGAGTGGAGCGCGCCCTGACCCTCGCTGGCAAGATCGAGCACCAGGAATCCCGCACCATGCCCGGTGTCTCGGTCATCAAGATCTTCTTCCAGCCAGGAGCCGACGCCTCCTCCGCGATGAACGACATCGTCAACCTGGAAGCCAGTGACATGTTTCATCTGCCGCCCGGCATCGAATGGCCCTTCACGCTGCGAAGTGAGCCCGCCAATTTGCCTGTCGTTCTGGCCTCCATCGCCGGTGATGGCCTGAGCGAAACCGAGCTCTACAAGATCGGCTACTACGCCGTGCGCAACAAGATGGGCGGACTCAAGGGCGTCCAGATCCCACATCCCTTTGGTGGCAAGTTCCGCCAGATGATGATCTATGTGGATCCGACCAAACTGCGTGCCCATGACCTTGCACCGGCGGATGTCGTGAAGGCCGTCAATGAGGCCAATCTGGTCCTGGCCGGTGGACAAATGAAGATGGGCAAGACCGAGTACCAGGTCCACCCCGTCAACACCCTCCCCACCCCTGAGGATATCGATAACATTGTGGTCGCCGTCAGGGATGGAAAACCCGTCTTCCTCAGGGATGTCGGCTACACCAAGGACGATGCCGCGATTCAATACAACATCGTCCGCGTGAACGGCAGCCGTTCGGTCTACTGCCCCCTTCATCGTGAACCGGGTGAAAACACCATCGAGGTCGTCGACAGCATCCGTGAAGGACTGGCTCGCGAGATTCCCCTTATGAAGGAACGCGGCGACATTCCCGAGGCAGCCCATGTCACACTGGTGAATGACCAGTCCAGCTACATCCGCAACGCCATCCGCAACCTCCAGTACGAGGTCGTGGCCGGAGCCGTCCTCGTCGCCCTGGTCATCCTCCT
>CAZKNW010000412.1:0-4150 GCA_964554035.1 uncultured Verrucomicrobiota bacterium | reverse complement strand
AGACTTCCGTGAAGCCGCGGTCCTCTGGACGGTAAGGATAGTTGTCGCCCAAGTGCCATTTGCCAAACATACCGGTGGCGTAGCCGCCATCGGACAGCATCTGGGCAACGGTGACCTCATTCTCACGCAACATGGAACGCCCCATGATGGTGTGCCAGACGCCGGTGCGGTTGGTCCAGTGGCCTGTCAGGAGGGCACAGCGGGTCGGAGAGCATGTGGGAGCCACATGGTAATCCGTAAGCCGGACACTCTCCGAGTGAAGTGCATCGAGTGCAGGTGTCTTGAGAATCGGGTTTCCATGACAGGAAAGATCGCCGTAGCCCTGGTCATCCGTGATGACCAGCACCACGTTGGGCCGATCTGCCTGCAGGCTTACGGCCAGGGTTGTGAGAAGGAGGAATGAGAGGAGTTTCTTCATGGTAAGGTATCAGGCGGTTCGGCAGCCAACGGTCAGGAGGACATTGGCCCACAGGGCCTGGTCGGCGGTCTGGATGGTGAGGACATGGTCATCGGAAGCAACGGCGTCGTAAAAATCCCATTTTTGAATCGGAGTGAGCTCTACTTCCATACCGCAGTCGGACAGGATCTGTTGATATTCGGCCCACACCGGAGGAGGCCCGTGCTTGGCGTAGGGGTCATCGTCAGGGATGCCCATCGTGTTCACCTCGTCGATGGGAATGGCGGAAAGGATCGCCTTGAGGGCCTGGCTGCAGGTGATGACACCGGGTGTCAGGTTCATGCAGATCAGCTCGGCATTGGGCCCCATCTTGGTGGAGGCCGGGTAGTTGCCATCCGCGATGAGGATCTTGGAATGGTGGCCTGCGCGTCCGAGAACGGCGTTGATCTCGGGATGGATCAGTTCGTGTTTAAGCATGACAGCTTGAAAGGGTTTCCACTTGATTCGGGTGGGGGAGGGCTTTTGTCACACAAGCCCGGGGTGCTGTCACGCAAGTTTTCAAGTCCCTGAAGCTGAAAGCTTTTGCTTTATGTCGTTGAGGGAAAAGAGTAGGAAACTTGGCGTGTACATGGACTTTTACGGCTTGAGCGAGCCGCCATTTACCATAACGCCCAATCCCCGGTTCCTGTTCTACAGTGCCAAGCACCGAGAGGCCTACAACCACCTCGTCTACGGTATCCGGGAACGCAAAGGTTTTGTCCAACTGACCGGTGAGGTCGGTGCGGGCAAGACCACAGTCTGTCGTGCCATGCTCGAAGGGCTCGGCGACAACTACGAGACGGCCCTGATCCTGAACCCAATTTTGGACTCGGATGGGTTGATGAAGGCCATCGCCATGGAATTCGGCCTTGAGGTCAAGGGGCTGGACCGGCTCGAGACACTGGACCGGATCAATCATTTCCTTCTGAGTCTGGTGGAGAAGGGCAAGGACGCGGTGTTGATCATCGACGAGGCGCAGGACCTGACCAATGAACTTCTGGAGCAGGTGCGCCTGATCTCCAATCTGGAGACGGACGACCGCAAGCTGCTGCAGATCGTCCTCATGGGGCAGCCGGAGCTCCGGACCCGGCTGAACGACTACAGCCTTCGTCAGCTCCGCCAGCGCATCACGGTCAGGTATCACCTCAAGCCCTTGACCAGGACGGAGATCGGTCAGTACATCCAACATCGCATCGGAGTCTCCGGAGGCAACGGAGCGCCCTATTTCACGGATGGCGCCCTCTGGCGGGTCAGGCATTACAGCAAGGGCATTCCGCGCCTGATCAATGCGGTCTGTGACAAGTGCCTGCTGGCGGGATATGTCGCGCAGAGTGAGAAGATCAATTTCTCTTTGGTAGGCAGGGCGATCCGTGAACTGGAAGGGGAGGTCGCCTGATGAGCCTGATCAACGACGCATTGAAGAAGGCCAGGGAGGCGGAACGCAAGAATCCGCCCAAGGGCCCCTCGGGAGCACCACCCACGCCGGTGCCCATGCAGCCTCCACCACCCGGAGGAAAGGGCAAATCCATCCGATTGATCGTCGCCGTGGTTCTCTTGGTATCCGGAATTGCCGTCTTCGTTTCCTCGAGGGGTGGAGACGATGAAATGGATGTCGCAGTGAATGAGACGGTGCCGGAGGTGGTCGCGCCGGAGCCAGCGACTTCTCCAGCGGAGCCAGCCAGTCCCGTTGCCAAGGTGGAGAAGCCTGTCGCTCCCGAACCGGTTGTGGAAAAGCCAGTAGCAGCGTCGGCACCGGAGCCTAAAAAGGTGGAACCGATTCCTGTGAAACCTGAACCAGTCGTCAATCCAGTAACCATGGTGGCTGAAACGACCGAGCCCATTGTGAAACCCTCTCTTCCCCCGGAGAACGTCTTTCAGGACATGCCTCTGGTGGACCGCACTGCAGCGATGGAGGATGAGGCTGCCAAGCTGGCGAGCCTGCTTGGAAAGACACCCACTGAGCCGGTTGTCGAAAAGCCGGTGGATCCCGGTGTAATGCCTGTGGCGAAGGTGGAGGAGAAAGAGGCGGAGCCTCTGAATTTCTCCGCACCCAAACCTTCCGCCGTCCGGCCTGAGGGGCAGCCGGTGGCTAGTTTTCCCCTCCTCAAGATCCAGGGCATCTTTTACAGCAAGAGCAATCCCACCGTGATCATTGATCGCCGCCTGATGAAGGTCGGGGATGAGATCGCCGGCGCGAAGGTGATCGAGATCCAACCTCAAAGCGTGGTCCTGGAATACGAGGGGCAGCGCAAGACCCTCAGCCTATAAGGGGAGCATTTTGGCTGCAGGAGATTTTTCAACCACGATGAGGCGGATGGCATCCTTCGAAAGGGATGGGACCAATGCCCATCGCTTGGTCCATGGAGCCAGCTCCTCGATGCCGGGGTTCTACGTGGACCGCTTTGGCCCTGCCTTGCTGGCGCAGTCGAGTTCCGGCCTCAAGAACGAATGGAGGGACTGGTTGTTAAAGGTGGGCGAGCTTTCGCACCAGAGAAAGGATGTGACCTCCATCCGATCGATCTACTTCAAGCAACTGGACCGCGAAGTCCGGGGAAACGCACCGGAAGACGCCAGTCCGAAGATGCTGCTGGGAGACAAGAGCGAGACTGAGTGGGGAGTGCGCGAGAATGACCTGAGCTTCCGCATTCGCTTTGATGAGGGCTATTCCGTCGGGCTCTTTCCCGACATGCGGGAAAACCGGAAGCGCATCCTGGATCGCAATGCAGGCCCCGGGATCCGGATGCATGCCCACCTCAGTGAAGGCGCCGAAGTCCTCAACACCTTTTCCTATACCTGTGCCTTTTCAGTAGCCTGTGCCAAGACAGGGGCCCGTGTCACCAGCCTCGATCTTTCGAAAAAGTATCTCGACTGGGGCAGGGAGAACTTCGAGGCGAATGGCCTCGATCCCAAGGAGCATGACTTCATCTTCGGCGACTGTTTCGACTGGATGAAGAGGCTGGCGAAGAAGGGACGGAAGTTTGATTTCCTGATCCTCGATCCACCCACCTTCAGCAAGTCGAAGGCATCGGGACTCTTCAAGGCCACACGGGACTATGGAAAGCTGGCCGAGCTGGCGGGTGTTTTGATCAAAAAGGGGGGAGTTCTACTAGCCTGCACCAACGCTGCGCAATACGCGGAAAAGGACTTCATCAAGGATGTCCGATCCGGCCTGTCCAAAGCGGGCAGGAAGATCGAGCGGATTATTCCCTCACCCGTGCAGCAGGATTTCCGCGTCAGCGAAGAAGAACCTCCCTACCTGAAGGCCATCTGGATGCGCCTGGATTGAGCTTTGGTTTGCGCTCAACGGTGAGAACTGCCCCCGTTACTCTCACGGAGCCACAAAGCTTCACGGAGAAATTTCAAGTGGAACACCTGCGGCGATGCGTCCCAAACGGTGCGGAGAGATTAAGACGGAAGACGCAGAGGAAGAAAGAGACAGAGGCCCCACTCCTCGTTTTTTGAGTTCTTTTCTCCGTGAAGCTTAGTGTCTCCGTGAGAATTCATTTTGGCGCAGGTCTGGACGGACTCTGTCTCATCCTCTGGCCGAGGATCTCGGGCATGCCTGTGATTGTGATTCATGAAGGGGGGGCGGATGGTGGCATTTTCTGGGGCAGGAACGCTTCATTCCGTGGGCCGTCCTCACACACCCAAGGATTGACCGGGAACATGCCAAAGCCCTAGATTCAGCTCATGACTGGAAAGTCAAAGCGACAG
>CAZKNW010000411.1:0-4154 GCA_964554035.1 uncultured Verrucomicrobiota bacterium | reverse complement strand
CTAGTCCGGCGCAACACGCGCGCAAGTCGATTGGATGGAGGGATGAGTTCCCACGAATCCCACTTTAAAGCCCTGCAGGGGCAACGCAGTCCTGGGCGGCTACCGCGGACATCCTTGGCTCACTTCATCCATCTCTGATTCTTGGGACGCTCAGGAGTTTGTCCCTCCATTTCCACAGATCCAAAGGATCGGCAGAAATACAATTCGATGGAGGGATGAGTTCCCACGAATCCCACTTCAATGCCCTGCAGGGGCAACGCAGTCCTGCGCGGCTACCGCGTACATCCTTGGCTCACTACATCCATCTCTGATTCTTGGGACGCCTCGGCGAGGCTTCCCTACCATCTTCAGGTAGGGCGCGGCTTGCCAAGCCGCCCCACGAATCCAGATCCGGAGGATCGAACGAGGCCCTACAGAACCGCGCTCAGAATCAGGGTCAACAGAAACCCAATCACCGAAATGGCCACAGAGATGACCGTCCATGACTTCAGCGTCTGTGCTTCGGTCATGCCTAGGTAACGGGAGATGATCCAGAAACCGGAGTCATTCACGTGGGACAACATCGTGGAACCCGCCGCAATGGCGATGGTGATCAAGGCCAGATCCGTGGGACTGTAGCTCCCGGCCTGGACAATCCCGGCCATCAATCCTGCAGCCGTGATCATGGCCACCGTGGCGGATCCCTGTGCCACTCGGGCAATCATGGAAAACAGATAGGCAAGGACGACCGCAGAAACACCAAATCCACCCAGCCATTCCGCCAGTGCATCACCGACGCCACTGGCGCCCAGGATCTGCTTGAAGACGCCTCCCGCACCCGTGATCAGGATGATGATACCTGCAGGTCCCAGCGCCTTGGTGCTCAGCTCAAGTAGCTTGTCGCTGCTGACACCGCGCATCGTTCCAAGGAAGACCAACGCCAAAAGCGTCGCCAGCAGGAGCGCAATCACAGGATGTCCCAAAAAGGCGACAAAGTTCTGGAGCCCGGATGGATCGTCCGACTTCGCCCAGGTGCTGCCCAGAATGATCAGGACGATCGGCAGGCCCATGATGAAGGACACAAGGCCGAAGTTAGGAAGTGGCCCTGACTCTTTTGCCTCTTCAAAAAAGGCCGGGATCTCCACGTCGATTCCCTTGGAGACCATCGGGACGATGAAGATGCCCGAGATGATGGCGGTTGGAAGGCCGATCAGGATGCCATAGAGGATCACCCTTCCCAAATCAGCACCAAGTATCTCAGCCACGGCCACAGGGCCCGGCGTCGGAGGAACAAAGGCGTGGGTCACCGCCATGCCTGCCACCAGCGGAAGACCGAAGAGCAGCAATGACTTCTTCGTGTCGCGTGCCAGCGCATAGATGATCGGGGCGACGATCACAAGGCCGACATCCAAGAATACCGGAATGGAGATCAGAAAGCCCGTCAACAACATCGCCCAGGTCGCCCTTTCCTTTCCAAACAGCTTCACCAGAGAGTGTGCGAGGGTCTTGGCTCCACCTGAGTTCTCAAGGATCTGACCGAAGATCGCCCCCAGTCCAATGATGGTGGCGATGAAGCCCAGGGCACCACCCATCCCTTCCACAATCGTCTTGGGAATGGTCTCTAGGGGCATCTTGGCGGCCACGGCCACAAAGATGCTGGCGATGATGAGGGCGATGAAGGCCTGAAGGCGCAGGACCAGAATCATCACGAGCAGGATGACAATGGCGGCACCCAGGACGCCCAGAAGGTAACCAAGGCCGAGGTCCGGAACTTCAGCGGCCGCCATGAGAATGGGATAGGTATTCATTCGCTTTGAAACAGGGAAAGAGCGGCATTGGGGTAGCGAGAAGCCCCCTGACCCGTCAAGAAGTTCCTCCAATCAGGCCCCACCTTCCGGGCCCGGATCACCTTCCGTAGGCAACGCTCCCTGACCAAGGAATTGTAGCTTGAAAAAGCCTGTTTTCAGGGAAGACTCCCATGCATTTCCCCTCCAAGCGCTCCCTCATCCTCGCCCTGTTGGTCGGCGTGGCGCCCTGTGTTGTCGCTCAGTCCGCTGACAGGCAGTTCCAGTTCGCCGAGCACCTCGAAAAATCGGGAGATACCCCCTTCGCACTTCTCGAATACAAGAGGTTCGTCTTCCAGAGCCCCAAGGATCCACGGGCAGCGCAAGCCCATCGAAAGATCGCCGACATTTATTTTGGCTACCTGAAGGACATTCCCTCAGGCAAGAGCTCGCTGGCGACGCTGATCAAGGATTTCCCGAAAAGCCCTGAGGCAATCGAGGCACAGGAGATCCTGAATCTTTTTGCCATCCACCGTGACGCCGATGAGAAGCTCCTGCTCGACTTTCTCGAAGGCCGCAGGTTGGCCCAGACAGGAAACGTGAAGGGCGCGGTGAGCAAGCTAAAGGGCTTCGCCGCGAATTCCCCTGATCCCAATCTGGAAGCCGCCGCTCTTCTGGAAGCCGGCCGCCTTGAACTCAGGGAGCTGAAGAAACCCCAGGATGCCATCACGACCCTGGAGCAGCTGGTGAAGAAGTATCCAAAACGCGAAGAGGTCAATGAGGCCCTCTTCCTGACAGGAGAAGCATGGGAGAAGCTGGACGCCTCCGGCAGCAAGGCGATCCGGGCATACGATCTGGTCGCGGCAAACAAGGGGCCCTTTCAACAGAAGGCCATCGCTGCTGTGAAACGATTGAAGGACGCACAGAACCTTCCCAAACACCAGTTCGATACCAAGCTCGCCTCCGAATACAAGTCGGTCCGGACCGACTATAACTCCGACACCATGATCGTCACGATCGAGGTTTCATCAGGTGCGACAACTGAGGCTCTCAAAGCCACCATGGAAAAAGCACTTTTTGAAGCGATCCCAAAGCGTCGCGATCCCAAGCACCATATCGTGGTAAGCGCCTACTACAGCTATCCCATCACCGAGGCAGGCGGGGTCAACTGGAAGGTCGGCAGCGATCCCAGGTTCACAGTGAAGAAGATGAAGGCCGAGGACGCGGTGAAGACGATCCTCTTTGACATCTTCAAGTAGGCCAAGGCACAGCCGGAGGGAAGAGCTCCCGCGAATCCCCCTTTAATTGTTGGGGTAAGACAACACGTTGAGCGACGGCTGCCGCGAACACACGTGGCACATGACGTCCTCCTCTGGGATTTGGGACGCCTCGGCGAAGCTCCCCTACCCCCATCAGGCAGGGAATGGCTTGCCAAGCCGTTCCTCGAATCCACGCCGGGGATGCAACCTGAATCAAAATGGAGGGAAAAGCTCCCGCGAGTCCCACTTCAATCCTTGTGGGCACCCGGAACCACCTTGGCTCAGTTCACACGGATTTAAAAATTGGGACGTCTTGGCGATGCATCCCTACCCTGATTACCGTTGACTGAGATCCCTGCCGTCCTTGCTCTCCACCTTGCGATAGAGGAAGGCGTCGGAAGTGACGAGAGATTTGATCAGGGCCTTCATGCTGCCGCCGTTGTCACGATAGGCCTTCCAGGCTGCCTGGATGACCGGGGCGTCGTTCAGGGTTTCGTTGCGCCCCATCCAGAAGCGGAAGGCATGACGAACAAAGACCTGTTCCACCCGCTCGCTCTCCGCCAGCTTCTCGATCATGTCCAGGGCGTTCTCAACCGGTCCATCGAGTTTCGGATCGCCGGAATCGATGATCTCGCCTGTGGTATCGACAGGCTTGTCGAGTTCGAACTCACGGTAGACACCCGCGTGGTTGAACATCTCAAACGGCAGTCCCAGCGGATCCATCTTCTGATGACAGGTCCAGCAGTAGTCCTCCCTCGTCACCCGCATGCGCTCGCGCAGGGTGTTCTGCGGTTCATTGGGAAGCATGGCGTCCACAGTGATCGGCACATCCGGAATACCGCCGCCCAACAGCCGTTCGCGAATCCAGCGCCCCCGGTGGATGGCATGGTTGTCCATGGCGTCGGAATGCGATACCAGCCAGCTGGGATGTGTCAGGATACCCAGTCGCTGCCCTTCGGGAACGGTGGCCAAAATGCGCTCCGGCTTCATGGATCCGGCACCAAAGCTCCGACGACTCACCCGCGCATAGATGGGTGGCCCCGAGAGATCGACTGGTTCAATGTTGTGGTTCTCCCGGTCCCTCCGCTTCTTCTTTGCCTGCTCAAGGTTCTTTTCCGCGGTGGAAACGGCG
>CAZKNW010000410.1:0-4156 GCA_964554035.1 uncultured Verrucomicrobiota bacterium | reverse complement strand
TATCTGAAGGCGATCATTGCCTCGGGCGTGGATGCGGCCATCGTTCAGGATGTAGGGATTTGTCGCCTGATCCGGCGGCTCTCCCCCGATTTTCCGATCCATGCCTCCACCCAGATGACCATCACCAATGCCGCAGGCGTGGAATTCGCGAGGGAGCTGGGATGTGAACTGGCGGTGCTGGCGAGGGAATGTTCCATCGCTGAGATCGAGAAGATCCGACAGGCAAGCGAGGAACTGGGAAAGGTTTCCCTGCCTCTGGAGGTCTTTGTTCATGGCGCCCTGTGCGTGGCTTATTCCGGACAATGCCTGACCAGTGAGAGTCTGGGCGGACGAAGTGCGAACCGCGGGGAATGTGCCCAGGCCTGCCGCATGACCTACGAGTTGCTTTCCGATGGAGAGCAGATTCCCCTGGGAGACCGTCGTTACCTGCTCAGTCCCCAGGATCTTTCGGGCATGGATGTGTTGCCGGACCTCGTGAAGGCAGGTGTGGCGTCGCTCAAGATTGAAGGGCGACTGAAGACCCCTGAATACGTGGCGAACATCACGGCTGCCTACAATCGGGCGCTGGATGCCATCTGCGGACCGAGAAAGCCCGGGGCGGAATCCGATGAATCCTTCAGCCAGGTGGCGACGGATTCGCGCTATGATCTCGAAATGGGTTTTTCCCGAGGACTCTACACGGGCTGGTTTCGAGGTATACACAATCAGGAACTGGCCCACGCCCGCTTCGGTGCCAAACGCGGTGTCTATGTTGGTGAGGTTCGGTCTGTCGATAAGGGACGTGTGGTTGTGGAGCTGGAAGCGGAACTCAAGGCGGGTGACGGCGTGGTCTTTGATGCAGGGAGGCCGGATGAAGGTGAGGAGGGTGGACGGGTATTTACCGTGGACCGCAAGGGCGTGTACGGCGTCCTCCGATTCATGGAAGGTGCTGTGCGTTTTGATCGGGTCCGGCCGGGCGACAAGGTCTGGAAGACGAGCGATCCCGAACTGGACAAGCGGATCCGGCAGACCTTTGAGGGTGACAAGATCCGCTTCCAACGACCCATTGACTTGGAGGTCCACGGGGCAGAGGGCACGCCTTTGACGGTCATTGCGAAGGATCGGGAAGGACATGTTGCCAAGGCGAAATCGGAGTCTGACCTGGTGAAGGCGGAGAACCGTCCCTTGGAGCGGGGTATCCTTGAGAAGCAGTTTGGCCGACTGGGAAACACTCCCTTTCACCTCGGGGCGATGGAGATCGATCTTCACGGAGAACTGATGCTTCCAGTCAGGGAGCTGAATGAGATTCGGCGGCAGCTTGTGGAGCAGTTGGATGAAGAACGGGGAAAGCCAAAGCGATGGGAACTGCTTTCGGTTGAAGGGTCTGCATGGAAGGTTGAGGACACTGTCGTGGATTCCAGCGAAGAGGAGCCAACCAGACTTTCTTGCCTTGTCAGGCAGCTTGGTCAGCTGGAGGTGGCGATGGAGGAGGGAGTGGACCTTGTCTATTGCGATTTCGAGAACCCCAAGCGCTACCGTGACGCGGTGAAACTCTACCGGGGTGAACGCGGGAGAATCGAAGAAGCGGATGCCGGAATTCTTGTCGCCCCCCCGAGGATCTTCAAGACAGGTGAGGACTGGATCCTGAAACAGGTGCGCTCCTCGGAGCCGGACGGATACCTGGTCAGGAATCACGAGCATCTCAATTGGTTCCGGGAAGATCGGATGATCGGTGACTTCTCGCTGAACGTTTCCAACGGATTGACGGCCGAGTATCTCCTGAAGCGCTTCAGGCTGGAGCGGTTGACGGCTTCCTATGACCTGAACATCGATCAGTTGACGGCCTTGTTGATGAGCGCTCCACCTCAATGGTTCGAGATCACGTTGCATCAGCACATGCCGATGTTCCACATGGAGCATTGCGTGTTCTGTGCCTTCATGTCGAAAGGCAAGGACTACAGGGATTGCGGTCGCCCTTGCGAAAAACATGAAGTGACGTTGCGTGATCGTGTTGGAGTGGAGCATCCCCTCAAGGCGGATGCCGGGTGCCGAAACACGCTTTTCAACTCCCAGGCACAGACGGGTGCCGAGTTTGCAGGACAACTCATGGAGGTGGGAGCAAGACGGTTCCGGATCGAGTTCCTGAACGAATCCCAGGACGAGGTCAGGGAATCGATCCGGCAGTATCGTCGCCTGCTCGAAGGTGAGATTTCGGGTGAGGAACTTTGGAGGCAACTGCGGCTCAAGAACCAGCTGGGTGTGACCCGTGGCCAGTTGATGGGCTCATGACCGTTCCTTTGTCAGGCTATCGCGGAAGGATCGCTCCCTCTCCGACGGGTTTGCTTCACAAGGGGCACGCCCGTACGTTTCACACCGCGTGGAAGCGTGCCCGCGAAGCTGGTGGATGCATTCTGCTTCGCAACGATGACCTGGATCATCTGCGTTGCCGGCCGGAGTTTGTGGAGGCGATGATTGAGGACCTGAAGTGGCTTGGACTGACATGGGATGAGGGCCCGGGGTGTGAAGGGGATTTTGGTCCTTACGAACAGAGTCAGCGTCGGGAGTTCTATCTGGAGACCTTTCACAAGCTTCGAGAGACCGGGCATCTCTATCCCTGTTTTTGTTCACGCAAGGATATCCAGCAGGCTTTGGCGGCTCCTCATGAGGGCGATGATGAACCGGTTTATCCCGGAAGCTGTCGGGATTTGAACATCGGCGACGGAGAGGGCGTTCCTGTAAAGCAGTGGTGTCGATCAGGACTTTCCGCAAAGACGGCTGATGGAAAGAGGCATCGCGTGAGTTGGCGTTTCCGGGTCGAGGAGGGAAGGGAAGTCCGCTTTCAGGACGGAGGCTTTGGCGAACAGGTCTTTGTGGCGGGAAGGGACTTCGGGGATTTCGTCGTCTGGCGGAGCGATGATTTTCCGGCCTATCACCTTGCTGTCGTAACCGATGACCATGCCATGGGAATCACCGAGGTGGTCAGGGGTGAGGACCTCTTGCGTTCCACCGCCAGGCAGATCCTGCTTTATGAAGCACTCGGGTGGAAGGTGCCGGAATGGTTTCATTGTCCCCTTGTTAGGGATGAAAACGGGGAACGGCTCGCCAAACGTTCCGAGTCCAAGGGAATCCGTGTGCTCAGGGAAAAGGGAATCAGTCCCGAAGAGGTGCTTTTATTAGAGAATCATTGATCTCTATGGAAGTCGTTGCTGAGCCTACGTCCAGATTTTCAGCTCCCTACTTCTTCTCAGGAGTCAGCAGCTTGCCAATCACCCGGGTCCACATCTGGTAGCCTTTTTCATTCAGGTGCAGGCCATCCTTGAGGAAGACATCTTCGCGGGGAGTCCCGCGATCATTGAGTCCTGGCTTCCAGACATCGGCATAGCTGAGGCGCTCGTCGGTTTCGCTGAATTTCTCGATCAGTCCGTTGGCCTTGGTCATCTCGGGAGCCAGTGCCCATCGCTTGAGGCTGGGCTTGATGGCGATGAAGGTGACATGGCAATCAGGTAGCTTGGCATGGATGCGGTCGATGACGCGGATGTAATCGGCAAAGACTCGTTCAGCGGTCTTTCCCTTGCCGATGTCATTGTCGCCTTCATAGATCACGACCTGTCTCGGTTCATGCTTGAGGACGACGGTATCGATGTGGTGGAGCAGGTCCGACATTTGTGATCCTCCGAATCCGCGGCGTAGCACGGTGTGCTTCGGGAAGTCTTCGTTGAGGGACTTCCACATGCGTATGCTGGAGCTTCCTGCAAAAACGATACCGCCTTTTGGAAAGGGCTTTTCGGAGTCCTCCTCCTGGAATTCCTTCATGGAACCGTTCCACCGGCTTGGGTCGTCCTCGGCCTGGGTCAGGGAGGGAAGGGCGGTGAGGGCAATCACCATTGTGAGGAGGGAAAGAAGGGACTTCATGGTTCTAGTAGCGGGTGATGAATTCATGGGTGTTGAAAAGGGCACGGGCGACGCGGGTCCAGCGCAGGATCTCCTCCTGCTGGGCTGAAGGTTCATAGAGGTCACCCACTTTGAGGATTGCAGCATCCTCGTCGGAGACGGGGAGCTTCAATAGTTCCTCGATGACCTTGCGTTCCTCCGGTTTCGGGGTCCTGGAAAGAGCCATACGATAGGCTTCTTCGATCCTTCTCTCAGGTGCCTGGGAGGACACAAGCTTCTCGGCAAA
>CAZKNW010000409.1:0-4157 GCA_964554035.1 uncultured Verrucomicrobiota bacterium | reverse complement strand
TTGAAGGCCGTTTGCATCATGTCGAGGTCATTTCCGGAATCACCGCAGAGGATGCAGTTGCGAAGAGGCGTTGACCACTTCTGGGAAAGGTACCTGACCGCCCTGCCCTTGGATGCCCTCTTGGGAAGGATGTCGACATATCGCCCCCTTGAAATGATGACGTTCACATGGCGAAGGTGGGATCCCAGCGCCGTAAATAAGCGGTTCTCATCAAAGGCTTCGTCTTCGATGAAGAAGGAGATCTTGTGTTCCCTTTGATTGGTCTCAGGCTGCAGGGTCAGGTGCGGAACCTTAAGTGCCCCTTCCAGGATCTGGTCGCGGTGCCACCGGTTGGAGATGTAACGTGCCCATCCGCGATCCACGAGGTCCTCATTGTAACCGTAGTGAATAGTGGACCCCACGGAACCAATGATGAGATCCGGCATGGGGAGGCGGTTCTCCTCCAGCACCTCCTGAATCAAGGACAGATGACGGCCGCTGGCGACTCCAAACGCAAAGCGGCCACTGCGGTTTTCGAGGACTTCCCGAAGTTCATCGACCCCATCACGGTTTCCATCCTCGTCCAGGAGAGTGCCATCGATGTCGGATATGACCATGGCGTCGCATTCCCTCAGTTGCTTCTGGGTCTTGGGTGACCTTGAGAGCGCCTTGATGCCGACCCCCTGTGACGACTCAAGATTCTCCTGGACCAACGTGAGGTAATGGGTGGCATGGGCCTTCCAGCTGAAGTGGTTCTGGATGTTCCGGATTCCCGCGTTTGAAAGTTCCGACCAGTGGTCGGGGTCAACAAGGATGTCCTTGAGCCGGTTCTGGATCGCAACGGTGTCGATGGGGTCCACCACGTAGCCGTTCTCACATTTCGGAACGATCTCGGAAGGACCACCGTTGTTGGTTGCGACGACGGGGCAACCACAGGCGGTTGCCTCCAGCATGGTCAAGCCGAACTGCTCGGTGAGTGCGACGTTGACGAACACACCCTTCTGCCTTGCGGCAAGGCGATAGATCTCCGGAACCTCGAACTCGGAGTCATGACTCTTGGGGATGGCCAGTTTGCCGTAGAGATTGTACTTGTCCATCAGAAGAAGGATCTCGGTCAGGGTCTGGCGCTCACCATCGGCCAGATTGGCAATGTCCTTACGGATTCCGGCGTAGATCGCCAGGTTGGCGAGCGACTGCAGGTGCTTGTCGGTCCCATAGGCATGGATCAACCCCTGGATGTTCTTTTTCCTGTCGGGCCGACAGATCGCCAGGATGATCGGCTTGTTCGGTTCGCTGAGGAAATGGTCCATGCGCTCCTTGGCCTTGAAGGTAGCCTGCTTGTGTTCCTCGGAACGTTGAGCTGCACCTTCGAGCATGTCCTCATAGTAAGGATAGAACCGGTCGAAATTGATCCCGGGCGGAATCTCCTGGAACTCGGCGAGGTGATGATTCTTGTAGTCGTCGAAGAGTCCGATTTCCTGCGACGTGGAGGTGACGACAAACTCCGCATTGGACAGGGTGAGCTCCTCTGCCTCGAAGCGGTGATGAAACTGGTAGCGCTCGTAGGCGTCCTCCTTGGAAAGCCCTGCCTCCATCACTTTGGAAAGCTTTGGCTGCCCAAGGGAATGCGCTGAATGGACCAGAGGGGCGTGCATGTAGGCGGATACCTCGGCACCCACGTAACCGGCATCCGCGTAGTGGGAATGAACCAGGTCGGGAAAGATCTTTTCCCGGCGGATGTGCTGGATGGTGTTGGTGACGAATTCATCCAGGTGGGGCCAGAGTTTCTCCTTGGGGAGGTATCGCTTGCCGCCACAGTTGATGCGCCGGATGGTAAACTTCTCGTTCACCTGCTCGACCACCTTGGCGTAGTCCGGAGAAAGTTCCTTGTCGTCGATACGCCGGGTGAAGAGATCGATGTGATCCACTTCGGGCCGCCGACTGAGTTCCCTGGCCAGTTCCATCACGTAGATGATCTGCCCACCATTGTCTGCATCACGGCCGATTTCCAAGTCGTTCCCCCGAAAGAGGCCGTGGATGCTGAAGAATTGAATCCGCATCTTCAGGACTCTTATAGCGTACCTTCAAAAAATCTCAAGAAATCGGCCAGTTTGGGAATCCGTTTCCCAATGATTCAACAGTAGCTCCCGGGCACTGCGTGCCCAAAAAATCCGTCTGCATGTTGACAAGCCCATCCTCATCTGGCTGAATCCCCTTCCCCAGCCGCGGGAAGACTTCTTCTTTGACTGGATGGTGGGATACCCAAGCGGCCAACGGGGGCAGACTGTAAATCTGCTGGCATTGCCTTCACAGGTTCGAATCCTGTTCCCACCACCACTTTCCTCCCCAAAAACATTGATGTTTCGGAAAGTCGGTCTTCTGTTTACACACTTCGTACACAGAAAACGATGAGGTTTCCGATCCTAGTCGAGTTCAAGGGGCTTCGCGCCAAGATCTACGGCAAGGGCACGCAGGGGCGCTACTACCGCCTCGTCCACCTGCTGCCTGGGCACAAGCGTGAGCAGCGCTATTTCAAGCTCCTCAAGGACGCCAGAGCAGCCGCCATTGACACCCTCAAGCGGTTCCACAAGACGGGACACCTGCCAGTGAGCGACTCCGAAGTCATTGAGCTGCGTGAGATCAAACAAAAGCTCGCAGCCTCCGATCTCAAGCTCTCAAGTCTCATCGATGATGCGCTTGCCGCCCACAAGGCGTGCCCAGGTGTCGATCTTGTTGGTGCGGCGCGAGCCTGGGCGATGAGTAATTCGAGCCTGCGCGACATTGCCTTCGGCGATGCTGCCAGCGAGTTCCTGCTCGAGAAGCGGGACAAGGTCGGCAAGCGATACCTTGAGGAGCTTGGACGCAATATCAGACGCCTGCAGGAGTCCTTCAAGTGCGACGTGTCCCACCTCACCAAGGACGACATCAGCCTGTTTTTCAACGCGGAGCTCAAAGACATCTCGGATGCCAGAAGGAAACACTTCCAGGCACTCCTTGGCGAGCTCCTCGACTTCGCCGTCCGCAAGGACTGGCTGCCGCCCACGCATCGCCTCAAGGAGGCGTTCCCCCGTTTCAGGAAGAAGGTAACCAAGGATAAACCCTCGAACCTCACGCCGGAGGCGTTCCGTGCCCTTCTTGAGGCTGCAAACCATGCTCTGCTGCCCGTCATCGCCATCGGCGGCTTTGCAGGTGTCAGGATCGCCGAAATCGGCAGACTGGAATGGCGGCACGTTTGGGAGAAGGAGGGTTACATCGAGGTGCCTGAGGAGATCAGCAAGACCAGTCGCTCACGAACGGTCCCGATTTGCGAGGCTCTTGCGGCATGGCTTGCGCCCTACAGGGAGACAGAAGGAAGAGTCTGGAAGCTCTCTGAGAAATACTTGAACAACTGTCTTTCAAACATTCGCGCTACCGTAGGCATCAAGGGGAAAAATCAGCTGCGTCACTCTTTCTGCTCCTACCGCCTTGCTGTCACGGAATCCGCAGAGAAGACGGCGCTCGAAGCGGGTCACACGACAGAGGTGCTTCTTGGCAGATACAACAAGGCGTCGACCCCCACCGAGGCGGCTGAATACTTCGCCATCAAGCCGTTAAAAGGATGTAAATAGCTTCCCCTTGTCACATGTAGCCTTGGCTAAGGCACAATGAGGGATGAATCAAAGCCCCATCCATAGCCCCATTTCACGAAGTGCATCTGAAATCCAGACCCTCAAACGGCGGCTTTTGAATGCCGATACGCTCGACTCTCTAAAGTCATTCAACGACGAAGAGATCGGTTTGCTTTTGGAAGATTTTGAGTGTCTCGGAATGATTGACAGCTTCTTTGGCGATTCCAATAACGACAGCAAGAATAAGCTTACGCGACTGATCGCAATACGGTTTGGATTGATGCAGCTACAACATGAATGGCTTCGTGAAAGACTAAACCCACGATGGCAAATGATGCGGGACGAAGCAATTTCAGCGAACGACCCCGTGCTGCTCGCCAAAGCCGAGGATATTCGATTGGAAGGTGAGCGCTCGGAATGCCTCCGCTACGCGCACGACTTCCCTGAGACCTGCAGGAAGACAACCGCTAGGAGGAGCAAGTCCACATGGACTCACTCTACATGGAGCAAATCCAGAGGCATTGTCGGAAGTTGTGGATGGGCGGGCAGCAAAAAGTGCATCCTGATGGT
>CAZKNW010000408.1:0-4179 GCA_964554035.1 uncultured Verrucomicrobiota bacterium | reverse complement strand
TTGGCGAGCCTGCCTGGATGGGTGGTGCCAACAATGGGAAGGATCCCGGAAGGATGCTTCAGAAGCCAGCTGATGGCGATTACCGGTGCTTCAACACCATACTTTTGGGAAAGGGTTTCAAGCTCATCTGAGGCTGGTGCGGAGTGATAGTCTTCCTGATGCCTCAGGACCCGGCGGACGCCCCCTGTTAGGCGTCCTGCGGCGAGCGGACTCCAGGCGAGGGGAAGGAGGCCTTTCTCCATGCACTGGTCCAGCGTGCCATCCTCCATCCTGGATTGTTGGAGGATGCTGATCTCGACCTGGTTCGATACGAGCGCCATCGGGCAGGCGCTTTGGTAAAGTGCGACCATCGATGGACGAAAGTTGCTCAGACCAAAGCTTCTGACCTTTCCCCTCCTCTCAAGCTCCTCGAAGGCCGAGGCGACTTCTTCCGGATGAGCCAGATAGTCGGGCCGATGGATCTGATAGAGATCAATCTGTTCGACTTTCAGTCGCTTGAGGGAGGCTTCGCAGGATTCGATGATATACCGGCGGGAGGAGTCGAAACGATAGGGCGAAGAGGGCTCTGGAGATCCTGCTTTTCTCACTCCGCACTTGGTTGCAATGAAAACATCCTTCCGGATTGCTGGATTTTCCCTGATGAAGTCACCGAAGAGAACCTCAGCATGAAAGTTCCCGTAGATATCGGCATGGTCGAATATTCGGAATCCAGAGTCGATTGCCTTGGCAATCAACGACTTGGCTTCGACGTGTTCCTCAGCGAGGCGCCAACAGCCATAGACGAGCCTGTTGGTCCTGGTGAGTTCCCTGATCTGATTCATAAGGTGCTTGTTCAGCCGGGGATGCGGCGTGCGGGAGATTATCACAGGAAAGGTGGAGACTGTCATGCCTGCAAGGAGTACCGAATTCTCAATAATGATCCGAGTCCGGGGCGTCGATAGTTCAATAGCGTCCTGTATCAGGACAAGGAATTCCCATGACGTTCAACGTGGTTTCCCTACTGGCAAGGAACAGGACATCGAGAGGCATCAAAGCCTCGAAAATGGCAAGGATGGCCTTGGCATCTCGACTGCTAGGATATCCTCAACTGCTTATTCTGGCTTATGGCTAAAATCCTGATTGTCGACGACGAACCCAACATCCGGGAGATTCTCGGGCACCTTCTGGAATGCATTGGCCATACTCCCATTGAGGCGGGGTCGGGGCTGGAGGCGCTGAAACTATGCGACGAGGGAGACCTCGATGTTGTGATCACGGACCTGACCATGCCGGACTTCAGCGGAATGGAGTTGATCAGGGAGATCAGGGCCAATTATCCGGATATCCGGATTGTTGCCGTTTCAGGGAACAGCGACCGGTATCCTGGAGATGGTCTTTTTGCGGCCAAACAGGCTGGGGCCAGCGCCACGGTACAGAAGCCGTTTGCCCTCAACGATATCCGTGACGCCATCGATCTGGTGTTGTCTCCGATAAGGATCGAATGCTGAGCTCTTCTTCTTTCGCCTGCTTTTTTAGTGCCCGTGCCTTTCTTCGGTAATAGCCTTTCGACATGAGTTGGAAGGTTCTTTTGACGGCCATTTCCTATACTGAGGAGAGCCTGTGCAAGGTTACGCGTTCCATTCTGGAAGCAGCCGGTTGCCAGGTCGATCTGGCGCTTGGATTGGGCCTCGATGATCGTTCCGCCCAGACCGAAGGATTGGCGGGGTTCGATGCGGTCGTCGCGGGTATCGAGCGTTATGATGCAGAACTGTTCAGTCGGCCCGAGCTCGGAGGACTGAAGATGATTTCAAGGTGGGGAGTAGGCGTTGATTCCGTGGATCTCGAAGCGGCTACTCGAACCGGAATCCTTGTGGCGAACACACCTGGTCTTCTGGATGAGGCGGTTGCGGATTACGCCTTCGGTATGCTGTTGGCCTGTGCTAGGCGAATTGGATATGGCGCGCAAAGTCTTTGTGACGGAATGTGGAGTCCGGCATGGGGTCCCGATGTTTTTGGGAAGACGCTGGGAATTGTCGGCCTTGGACGCATTGGAAAAGGCATGGCACGTCGTGCTCTTGGTTTCTCGATGAAGGTGATGGCCTACGATCCTTTTCCTCCCGTTGACCCATCCTCATTGGGCGTTGAGATGAAATCATTGGAGGAATTGATGGAAGAGTCCGATTTCGTCAGTGTTCATGCTTCACTTACAAGGGAGACCCGGGGGCTGATTGGTTGGGAACTCCTCAATAGGATGAAGAGCGAATCGATGTTGATCAACACGGCGAGGGGACCGATCGTGGATGAAGAGTCTTTGGTGGCAGTGCTAAAGGACCGGAGGATCGGCGGAGCCGCACTGGATGCCTTCACAGTGGAGCCTCTTGCCGCGGATTCTCCACTGCGAGATCTTGATAACGTGCTCATTACGCCGCATCAGGCCTCTTTCGGCTTGCAGACGGGTGAAGCTGTGAGTCGTGCGGCCGCAGTGGGCGTAGTGGATGCGATGCAGGGGAGGCCTCCGGTCCATCTGGTCAACCCCGAGGCATGGAGCCACGCGGACCATTCTGAAGGAACGGGGGCATGAACATGGATTTGAAACGGTTCCAGATACGGATTCGCTACTGCGCGACCTGCAATCACGAACCCCATGCCTTGGCGGTTCTCGAGCGAGTCCTCAAATACAAGATGGCGCTGTCGGAGGTGATTCTCGAACCGGTCGAGGGCGGTGTTTTTGAGGTGCTTGCGAACGGAAAGTTGATCGCCAGCCGCACGGAAGAATCCGGCTTTCCCGGCACGGAGGAGGTCCTGACCGCGATTCGGAAGGCGCGATCAGGTTGAGAGTGATTTCTGAAGCGCTTCCACCGAGTTCCTGATGGCATCGACCAGTTCGACCGGTTGCAGCGCCACAGCCTGTCCACCCCAGCCGAGAATCCATCGTTTCACCTCTTCCAGGGATGAAAGTCTCATTCGTAGTTCAATTCCACCATCCGCCAGTTCCCTGAGCTTTTGCGACTGGTGCCAACGCTTTTCACGGATGTAGTCGGCGACATGGTCTGAAAAGCGGATCAGAACGTCGAACTCACCTTCCCCCGAATGAACGCCAAAGCTGTCCCTGAGACGTTTCTCGAGCGAGAACTTGCGGGGGCGTTGGAACGTTTCTCCGGTTGGCGTGGCCTTGAGGATACGGGATGGTGCAAAGGTCCGGACGTCGTTGCGAAGGTGGCAGAAGGCAAAGAGGAACCATTCACCGTTGATGTTGGCGAGATGGTAGGGATCCACGATCCTTTTCTCTGTGCTCTTGCGTCCAGGTTTCCGGTATTCGAGTTCCAGTTGAACCTTCTTGGAGAGGGCCTTGGACAGAACCTCGAAGGTTTCAAGGTCCAGGATTGGTTCTGCACTGGTGCGGAATGAAATGGTCTGTTCCCAGTCCTGCAGATGGAAGGTGATGGTATCGGGTAGCGATGAGGTCATTTTTCGGAAGGCACTCAGAAGTGGCTTCTCGAAATTGGTGCCGCGGTATTGCTGGAGCGCCTTTTCCGCGACCAGCAGTGCGAAGAGTTCACCTTCGGTGATCTCGAAGGAGGGAAATGAATTTACCTCCTCGTAGTAGTAATAGCCAAACTTGGAGGAATCGTACTCGATCGGTAGCTCCAGCCGGTCCCGCATGAACTCGATGTCGCGGTGGATCGACTTGGTGCTGACCTCGAGCTTCTGCGCAAGCTGCGTGGCGTTTGGATGACGACCGGCCTGGATGGCCTGGTGGATCCGGAGCATCCTTTCCAATGGTGGCCGCGACAAGGGAGCGGCCTTGGGCTGTTTCTTCTTGGCCCCCATTGGACATCGGTGTCAGGACGACATCTTGTTGAGGAACTCCTCGTTCGTCTTGTATTTTTGGAGGGCGCTCCTGAGGGTTTCCATCGCCTCGATCGGGTTCAGGTCGACCATGGTACGGCGCAGCTTGTGAAGTGCGTTGATGTATTTGGGATCAAAGAGCTTCTCCTCCTTACGAGTTCCACTTCGGGGAATGTCGAGGGCAGGGAAGAGACGGCGGTCCGATAGTTTGCGGTCCAGGATCAACTCCATGTTGCCTGTACCCTTGAACTCCTGGAAGATCAGTTCATCCATTCGCGAACCGGTGTCCACAAGGGCTGTGGCCACGATCGTCAGCGACAGAAGTGCCAGAAGCCCGTAATGCAACCACCG
>CAZKNW010000407.1:0-4188 GCA_964554035.1 uncultured Verrucomicrobiota bacterium | reverse complement strand
GGCTCCCCCATTGCCTACATGGTGATGGCGGCAGTGGTGCTGACGCTCAGGAGACGGAATTCGAATCCCGCACTGATGAAGTCGCGTCGAGCCTTGGCGGAGTTGAAAGCCTCCCTCGTAGCTGAGGGCTCACTGAAGGCGGATGAGGTTCTCCAGATCCTTCGCCAGTATCTGGGAGCGCGCCTCTTCCTTGTTCCGGGTGCCTTGACCTATGCGGATGTGGAGCCGGACCTTCAGAAGAGAAAGCTATCCGATGAGGACCTGAAGGAATTGAAGTCGCTCTTCGATGCCTGCGAGGCAAGCCGGTATGCCGGAGATTCGGCTACGGACGTGAAGTCGCTCGTGGACAAGGCCGGGGCGCTTGCGGAAAAGATCGAGGGGGTGACCCGATGAAGCACCTTCGATCCCTTTGGATCCTTTCCATCCTTTTGCTTGGTCTCTCCAGTCGGGGTGCCGAGCTGGGGCAGGAAGAGATCCATGACCTGTTCAGCCAGGGCAAGGAGTTGTTCCGTCAGGCCAATGAGGTCGTGGCCAAGGACCCTCCCGAGGCCAGGAACCTATACAGGCAGGCGGCCCTCCGGTTCGAGCGCATTGCCAATGAAGGCGGCATCCAGAACGGGAAGCTCTTCTACAACATCGGCAATGCCTACAGCCGGCTGGGAGAGATCGGGCGGGCGATCCTCTACTATCGAAAGGCGGAGCAGTTCATTCCCAATGACATCAACCTTCAGCAGAACCTTGATTTTGCCCGGAGGCAGCGGCTCGACAAGCTGGAGGCACCGGAAAATGAGAAGGTCATGGAGACCCTGTTTTTCTGGCACTATGATGTCCCAGCAAGCGTAAGGGGAGGTATCTTCCTGGTGACCTTCCTGGGTGTCTGGGGGATTGCTGCGGTCCGGCTTTTCTGGAAACGATCCTGGATGGACTGGACCATGATGGGGTGTGGGTTGGTTGCGGCTTGCCTGCTTGCTTCCCTGATTGTGGAATCACGAAGGCTGGAAGGTCAGCGGCCCGGCGTCGTGCTTTCCAATGAGGTGGTGGCAAGGAAGGGGGACAGCAGCAGCTATGAATCCGCCTTTCGTGATCCATTGCATGCAGGCGTGGAATTCACCCTCGTCGAGGAACGGAGCGACTGGCTTCACGTTCGCCTTCCTGATGGGCGCGAATGCTGGCTGCCGGGGGATTCCGTGGGGATGGTGCGCTAGGTGGGTTGGACATCTTTCCAAGCCTCAACGAGCCTCGAAGGGTTGGCCGTCCAGAAGTACCTGAAACTTCAAACCTTCGGGTGCATCGAGTTCCCAGTTGCCTCCATCAAAGGAACGGATCGGATATGGACTGATGAGTCGGTGGCCCCCCTTTTCTGATGAGTAGATTCCCTGAGGTCTTTCCATGATCTTCAAACGAAGCTGCGCGATCGCGCAGGGGGTGATGTCGTAGGGATGGAGGCTTTGGTCACTAAGAATGGTGCTGTCTGCAAGAAGCCCCCTTGAAGGACCGTTCGTGTATTGCTGCTGCTCTCCGGATACGAGGATGCCCAAGGCGACCTTTCGCCAGTCCATGGTCGGATCGTGCCTGTCGAGATCCAGGATGGCATCCGCATAGACAATGCCGCACCATTGAACAGGCCGCCCAATCCAGACCGGAGCCTGGTATTTGGTGGCGCAAAGCGTGGCAATGGTGGCATAGCGCATGATCTCCCGCCCGTCATCCCAGAGATAGACATATGGCAGGCCTGACCATGCCCAGCGCCTGGCCTCCTCGAGGTAGGCTGGATTTCCAGTGAGTTCATGGCCTAGCACGTTGGCCTGAACCAGGAGGGCTGCAGCGAGGATGTCGGGAGCATGAAGCGGACATTCCCAGACCTGTGCCCCTCGGGGTGTCCGGAACCTTTTGAGGTTTTCGAGACCTTTGATGCCCGCGCTGAGAAAGTCCTGGTTGCCGGTCCATCTGGCTGCCAACAGCAGATCCACAACAGGTCTGGCGCAGTGGCCGCTCGCGGTGTCTTCAAAGTGTCCCTGACGAAAGGCGCCTCCGTAACCAAAGGATCCATCAGTCCGCATCCGTTTCCTTGCCTTGTTGGCACGTCCTTCGATGCTCCTGAGCCAGTCCTCGGCACGGTTCCTGAGAAACCAGATGGACGGATCATCCAGGTGGCTTCCTCCGGGCACGATGCTTGGACTGTCCTCGATCCTGCCGGTAAGTCGGTGCAGAATGGAAAGGTGGTCAGCAAAGGGCACGGGCCTTTCGGGACTCGTTCGGTCACCTGGAACGAGGGCGTGATACCATCCACCGTTTTCTCCCCTGAGGATCCCTGATTCCAGGGCGCTCGCGCAGAATTCCAACTGGGCGTCCGCTGTTCTTGGAGCCTTCGGCGTCTCCGGGAGCCCCCCCATCGAACGGACTCCCCACCGCAAGGTGGTCTCCAATCTTTCCTCCTTGCTCCATGGGCCGGCGATTCGAACCCGCGCCTCAAGTTTCCTGCCTTTCAGGGCAAGGCGTTGTGAGTGGGTGCCCTCGAAGAAATCCGGAGCCGCGAAGACAGGTTGTGGCTTCTGTGAGCTGTCCCATTGAATGGATACCGACGCACGGTCGGTCAGCATGGACATGAAGGGCCAGGTCAGTGAGGTGAGCTCGGGTGTGTGACGGATCCGCTCGGGGCCATGGATGTCGAGATCCGTAGAGGAACGTTCACCGCGCCCAAGGTGCTCAAGCCCGGGCAGTACGGCCTGTTCCACATTACCCGGGACACGAAAGACCGGGCCCTCAATGTCCTTGCTTGAGTGCCGGGACACATGGACTTCGTTGCCAACCAACCGGATTTCCATCGATGTGCCCTCACCGATCATCCTGAGGGAATGGCCTGGTTCTCCTGGCAGGACTTGGTCCCATTGGACAAGGTTGTTTCGGTCCCAGGCCAGGGGACAAAGCCAGGCTGCTGGTTTTCCGTCCCTGATGATGGCACCTGATGAACCATCGACGGAGTAAGCCAGTTCCAGCTTTTCGTTCGAAATCCGCTTCCAGTCGGAGGGGATCTCCGACGGAAGTTGAAAGGTGGTGGCCTTCAGGACGGGAAGGCCGGGGGAGGTCAGTTGGACGTGAACCGGGGCGCAGGATTGGATCTCTGGGGAAAAGGACCATGTCTCTTCCTTTTGGGAATTCAGCTTGCCTGGGATACCGTTGAGGAAGAGGGAAAGGGGATTGTCTCCCGCATTCCGGACGGTGACCTTCAGCCTGTCCTGTTCCCACGAAATCCGCCGGATCAGTAGCGGGTGATCCAACCGTTGTTCCAGTCGGATCCAATCGAGTTCCACTTCTCCCTCACCATTGCATGGGTCGAGGCGGACCTGACGGATGGGCCAGTCGGCGGGGCCTTCGATCGTATACTCCTGCCAGCTGCCATCGGGAGGGGTGTTCACCTTGGTGCTGTGAAGTTCATCCGGACCGGGACTGTCCCTGCCAACCCAGAAGACCTGCAGGGGACCCTTGGCGGTGCTGCGCATCCTGAGTTTGATCCGTGCGGCACCATCCACCAGGGTCCTTTCCGAATTGAGGATCAGGTCGGGACCGGTGGATCGGATCCTGAGGGACTTCGTCGAAGGTTGAATCTTCCCATGCTGCTGCACCGACCATCCCTTGGATGCCCCGTTGAAGTCCCATTGTTTCACCGGATGGATCGCGATCACCTCGCGGTTCCTGGTTTCGGGCGGCCAGGGCGCGACTGTTTGAGGCAGGCAGCAAAAGGTCGAAAGCAGCAGGATCAGCGAAATCAGGAACATCGCGTCGACCTTAGGGGGGACGGGAATCCGAGTCAGGAAGATTTGGATGCCTTCGGGCGTTCCCTTGGGACTCAATCTTCGTTGGAAAGGACGGATCGGCTTACGCAGCCCTGATGTGCCTGGGTGACTGTAGCGCTGAAATCCTCGAGGTAGGTGCGGCGCCCCTGGAAGACGGGGGGCTGCCATTCAGATTGGCGCCTTGCCTTTTCCTCTTCGGTAACCTCCCAGTGGATCTCGCCCTTGAGGAGGTCGAAGTGAATGGAATCCCCATCCCGAACGAGGGCGATGGGACCTCCCACCGCGGCTTCCGGGGAACAGTGAACACCGATGGCACCATGACTGACGCCAGAAACACGGGTGTCCGAAAGCAGGGCCACCTTGCCATCCAGTTCACGGGTCGAAAGGGCTGAGG
>CAZKNW010000406.1:0-4190 GCA_964554035.1 uncultured Verrucomicrobiota bacterium | reverse complement strand
CGAAAGCCCGTGTCGGGCACGGGATTCCGTCGTGCTTTGCACGAAAGGATCGGTCAGATCTTTATCACAGGCCTACTTCTGCCGATGAAGAAGCAGGATTAGATGCGATGGACCTGCACCAGAACCCGCATCTTGGCGATGTGGGTGTTTTTCTCGGCATGGCTGTGCCTTACGGCGCAGGGTGCGATCATTCCCGTCTGGAATGCACTTGATGAAGGAGAGGGTTCCTTGAGGGATGCGATATCCCAAGCCAACGATGGTGACCAGATCGACCTGATGATGTCACAGATCGGGGACGGAGGAACCCTGCGGCTGAACTCCGGCCTGATCATCACCAATCGGGTGGCGATCACAACCAACGGCAAAGGCCGCCCCAGACTCGCCAGTGCGAGGGCAACCATCGATACCTTGCTGATCACGATCACAACCAATGCTTCGGTCACCATCAGGAACGTCATCATCGAAGGTCAGGGAACGGCACAGGGGTTCGTGGTGGAAGGAAGCCTTTCCGCAAAGCGATGCGATTTCCATGACCTGAGGGCGACGGAAGGCGCAGCCATCTTCGTAGGTCCCAGTGGAGAGATCAAACTGGACGGATGCGTCTTCCGGCAGAATCTCGCAAGAAGGGGAGCCGGCATCTTCAATCATGGACGCGCAACGCTTGATGCCTGTGAATTCACGTCCAACACCACACGCCATCCTGACGAAGGACTGATCGATCTTGCCATTGGCGGCAGCGCGATTTTCAACGAAGGTGGCTCGGTGAAGCTGAAGGCGTGCCTACTGGACCGGAACTACACGGAGGGTTCCGGAGCCGGCATCTACCAATGGCAGGGCGTCATCGAACTCACCAATGGCACCAGGGTGATCAACAACCGGGCTCGGAGGATCGGGGGGGGAATCTACGCCTGCAGCCGCTCCGTGATCCTCGGGGCCTACGCCTCGATGAAGGATGATCCACCCGCCATCGAGGAGCTCAACGTGATGTGCAACCATGCCGACAGCGGACCGGATAAGGGCAACAACATCTGGGAGAGTGGGCGATCGTCCCAGATCCATCAAAGTGATCCTGATGCCGACGAGAATGCCTGCCTGAACCAGCGACCAGCCGCATGGTATTCCTGTCTTGATATCCTCCGCTCAGAGAAGGCGAACCAGGCCTTTGAAAGCACCACGCCGTTTCCAAAGGCCCAGTCGTTTCGGACTGGAAACACGGAATCGGAACCCCTCGGAGCCCAGGTAAGGATGTATGTTCGGCGCTTCCATTCCGATGCCCCCAAGAAGATCCGGCTGCGGGTCCTGAGCGCCCTGCCCCGGGGAATCCACCGGAAGGACATGGGGCTTGAGGAACTGAAGGGAAATGTCGACTGGAGCGCCGTGGACCAGCTGACCGTGGCCTCAGGAGAGGCGGATGTGAGAAAGGATGTGGATGGATGGCTCTCCTTCTCTTTCAACACTCCTCCAAAGCGGCTTGAGAAGAACCGGGAATACTTCCTCTACCTTGAGCCGCACGATCCCTCCATGCTGGATGTGCGCTGGTACTCCTCGCGTCCCGGACCGGAGACCAGATCACCCTATCGACAGGGCACGGGATGGGTCTACGTCTACGACTGGAACGACAACAGCAACTACCGGCCCCAATACGCGCACCGGATCGATTACGCCTTCCGGCTCTATCTGGGGAAGAATTAGGAAGAAAGGATCAACCGGTCCGGCTTGATCCAACGGCTTACATGAAACCCAGCTGCAGCTTGGCGGCATCGGACATCATGTCCTGGTTCCACTGGGGCTCCCAGACCAGTTGCACATCCACCTGCTCCACGCCCTCGATCTCAAGCACCTTGGTCTGCACATCCTGACAGAGCACATCCCCCATGCCACAGCCGGGCGCAGTCAGGGTCATGTCCACCTCGACAGTGTAGCCACCACCATCCTCGATCTTCTTGATCTCGCTTCGGTAGACGAGACCCAGGTCCACGATGTTGACCGGGATCTCCGGGTCATAGACGGTACGCATCTGATCCCAGATTTGCTTGCTGAGCTCCTCCTTGCTCCCGGCCTTGCCGGCCTTGTCCAGAGGAGATGCCTGGACCTCCTTGCCAAGGGCATCGGCATTCCGCCCATCGATGCGGAACATATTGCCGTTCACCATCACGGTGTAGGTCCCGCCCAGCGACTGGGTGATGGTCGCCTCCTCGCCCTTGAGCAGGGTCACCCGATCACCCACAGGCACGATCGTGGCTTCCACATCGCGGGCAAGTTCAACTGACTCGTAGCGTGACATTCGATGGAAATGACTCAGGCGAAACTCTGATCTTCAAGGCGTTCCCAGACCAATTTATCCAGTTCCTCACGAACCGGGACATACTCGATCCGGTCGATGATCT
Organism: uncultured Verrucomicrobiota bacterium; assembly: GCA_964554035.1. Lineage (GTDB taxonomy): Bacteria > Verrucomicrobiota > Verrucomicrobiia > Limisphaerales > CAZKNW01 > CAZKNW01. The sequence continues at coordinate 1,803 of CAZKNW010000406.1, read as the reverse complement.
CTCCGGCAAATCCATGCACCAGCATCTGCCGTGCACGCTTCTCACCGATGCCGCGCGTGCGGAGGTAATAGATCGACTGGGGATCCAGCTGCCCGATGGTCGCACCATGAGTGCACTTCACATCGTCAGCGTAGATTTCCAACTGGGGCTTGGTGTTGACCGTGGCCGAATCGGAAAGCAGGACGTTCTTGTTGGTCTGCTTGGCATCCGTCTTCTGGGCGACCTGCCGCACATGGATGCGTCCGTGAAAGACACCCTTCGAACCATCATCGAGGATGCCGTTGAAATACTCATGGCTCTCGCAGTGGGGCTTGGCATGATCCACCACCATGTGATGGTCCGCGACCTGGACACCACGGGTGATGTAGAGGCCGTTCAGGACGCAATTCTGTCCCTCCCCATCGAGGCAGGTGCGGAGATCGTTGCGGGAAAGAAGGGCCCCAAGCGCGATGGAATGGTGGGCCAGATGGCTGTTGCGCCCGGACCGGCTGTGGAAGCCTCCAATGTGGAAGGAGGACTTGTTCTGGTCCTGCACCTTCACATGCTCGGCGTTGGCATTGTCACCGACAAACCACTCATTCACCACATTGGTCATATGGACACCATTGGTGTCTGAGACATGCGTTTCGATCACAACCACCTTGGCGGATTCCTCAACCACCGCCAGATTCCGGACATGGGCCGTCACGCCTTCGCGGTAACCGACAAACACGACCTCGATCGGCTTCTCGACCTGAACGCCTTTGGGAACATGAAGCACCAGTCCATCCGAGAAGAAGGCCTGGTTCAGTCCCGAGAACCCGTTCTTCTCGTTGCTCGAGAGGGAGCACAGGTGGTCTTGCAGAAAACTGGAATCCTCATCAAGCGCCTGGCTCAAGGCAGCGATCTTCACCCCTTCCTGGGAACCCGGGTCGGAAAGATGCGGGGCGTAATGCCCGTCCACGAAAACCAGTCGATGGGTGTCGATCTCCCGGAAGGGAAGCTTGTCAGCGAGTCCCTTCAGGTTGGGAAGCCATCCGGTATCCCCCTCCACAGCAGGTTTCAGCGAAGGAAGGAACTCCAGGTCGGCAATGGCACTGACGTTGCTGAAACGCCAGTCCTCATCCCGCTTGGTCGGGTAACCCACCGTGGAGAAGAGCGCGATTCCGGCCTTGCGCAGGTCGAACACCCACTGCGGCTCGCCGGCAAACGCGTTGGGCTCCAGTTCTTCAAAGGCCATGACGCGCGGGTCTTCGGATGGACTTAAGGTCGCTATGTCAGACATGGCAAAGTGATCAGGCGGTTTCGACCACCTCGTTGATGATCCAGTCGTAACCCTTCTCCTCGAGCTCGAGGGCAAGGCCCTTGTCGCCGGAACGCACGATCTTCCCGTCGACGAGGACGTGGACGAAATCAGGCACGATGTAGTCGAGCAGGCGCTGGTAATGGGTGATGACCAGCTGGGCATTGTCGGCGCTCTTCAACTTGTTGACTCCCTCGGAGACAACGCGCAGGGCATCGATGTCGAGCCCGGAGTCGGTCTCATCCAGCACGGCGAATTTCGGCTCGAGGACGGCCATCTGGAAGATTTCGTTCCGCTTCTTCTCGCCTCCGGAGAAACCGGCATTGACCGGTCGCTTGAGGAAGCTCTCGGGAAGCTCGAGGATCTTCATCTTCTCCTTCACCAGCTTCAGGAAACCAACTGCATCCAGCTCCTCCTCACCGCGGTGCTTGCGGACCTCATTGGCTGCGGCACGCAGGAAGTAAGTGGTGTTCACCCCGGGGATCTCGACCGGGTACTGGAAGGCGAGGAAGACGCCGTCG
>CAZKNW010000405.1:0-4192 GCA_964554035.1 uncultured Verrucomicrobiota bacterium | reverse complement strand
ACAGCGCGGTTCCCCTGCAGCTGCCGGTGACGTCAGGTGATCCGCAGGCGACATCCAACATCAAACTCGGGGTTAACGTGAACGCGGCATCCGATGTGGTGCCGGCCCGGCCACAGTTCCAGGACGGGTATACGTTCGATCCGAATGATCCGGAGACCTTCACCAACTCGACATCGATCACGATCTTTGACGACCTCGGTAACCCCACTATTGCCACCGTGTATTTCATCAAGACACAGGCAGCTTCGGCCGATGATCCCACCAACAAATACGATACCCGTCTGGTGATCAACGACACGATCATCACCCCGGACCTCGTCAGCGCGGTAGATGACGCCGGCAAGCAGATTTTCGTTGACCGTTTTGGCCAGCAGACGACCTCGATCCCAGATGACAACTACTTCATCGAAGGCAAGGGATCGCCGCTCTACAAGCTGGACGACCTGCAGACGCTGGTGCCCTCGCAGCCGGCATCGATCAGCGGTGAATCGACAAGCTTCGACTTTGGTGAGGAGGGTGACAAGCTGGTCGAGATCGTCACCGATCCGATGCAGTTCAAGGCCACCCGCGAGGCCGGCAATACCGGCTCCGATGTCTATTGGGGCAAGGATTTCCTTCTGGTGAATGTCGATGATTCCGACCAGCCGGTCAGCATCGATATCAACCCCGGACTCTATAATGCCGACCAGCTGGCCGCCGAGGTGGAGCGCGCAATCAATGCCGCCTATGGCGATGACCGCAAATTCCAGGTCGAGCAGAATGTGGATGACACCATCACGCTTGATTTCCAGCGTGTCGGCGCTGATGGCGCCGTGACCCCGCTGACAAACAAGATATCGGTCGAGCTTCTGGGCACGGACAGCTATGTCACTGAATTGATGGGTGATGATTTTGCCATCACCGGCACATCGCCGGACTTCACCAAGGAAGAATTCCTGGCGCATACCCAGGTTCGCATCAACGAGACGCTGAACGAATATGGCCGCCAGTACGCAGATGACCCTCTTGGTGTCGGCGGGCTGCAGTTCGTCAAGTCAACCGGCGAAAAGATTGAGTCAGTCTATGAATATAACCAGGTGGTGCAACTCGAGCGAGTCGACGATCCGTCCGATACCCACTACATGGTGCATTCCTATTACAACAAGCGCCCGTCGCTCAGCGTTCATACCGTTCTTGATGAAATCAACGGCAACAGCTCCAATCTGATCGAGTATGCCGCAACCGAGAACCGTCTTCGCATCTATCTTGGCAACGGGACCACCTCGGCGAACTCCGATCTGACCAATTATGAACAGGGCCGGTCGATCACGTTGGCGGGCGATGACCAGTTCCGCGGCGACCTGAATGGCCGCAGTTTCGTCATTTCATCGACCGGCACGGACGCGAACGGGTATAAATATATCGATGTCAGCACCTCTGGTCTGGCGGTCGCCGACGAAGATTTCAGCATTGCCGCCGGATCGGCCTCGATCTTCGCGCTAACCAGCCCGGCGGACAATGAACCGACTGTCGAGGCGTTTTTCGAAGGGTCTCACCCGGTCTACAAGGGCGCAGCGGAAGACTACAGCAGCCAGAGCATTGTCATTCGTGAAAAGCAGGGCTCAACTGCCGCCACCGAAAAGGGCGCCTTTGTGGCCAGCGACTGGAAAATCCAGAACGGAACCGAGACCGCCACCACCACCCCGGCCACGCTGGCGACAAACCTGGCGTTTCTCGGCATTCAGAACCTTCACCGGCCGATGGAAATCACCGCTGCCGCCTCTGGCACCGCCGGTTCCACCACCCTGACCTGGTCTGACGGCACGAACAGCCTGTCAATCACGACAGCGGCCCATACCCTCGCAACGGCCCATGCCCAGCTCAACGATATCAGGGACAAGCTGGACGCGCTGACCGATCTGAAGGGCTTTTCTTTCACCTTCCTTGACGCTTCCGGCAATGTGGTCGATTCCACAACCGGCAATAACTGGCGCGACACGACCGCGGTGACCACCAATACCGGCACTGCCGACATCGCCAAGCTGATTGTGTCACGGGACGACAACACCGACTTCAGCCTGGTGGCAGGGGCCACCACTGCTCTGACATCATCGGTCGATGGCGGGGTCAGCAGCGCGACGGTCAACACCACCGGAGCGACAAGCGATGTACTTGCCAGCTCGGCGGTAGACTGGGTGGACGAAAAGAACCCGCCTGTGCATGTCGGCTATGACTCCATCAACCAGCGGCTCAGCTTCGAGGTTGACCGGACGGTTCTTGGCTCGGGCACCGACAGTAACTTCAATTCCTTCTCGGTCTACGGATCGGCAGGACAGACCGGCACCAACAATCTGGGTCTCACCAACGCTGACAACGCGCAGCGGGTGCAGATCCGTGGCGGCGAGGTTCTGTATGGTGATGCCTTTGTCGCCACCGGCGAGGAAATCCAGCCGAACGACAAGCGGTACGGCATCAAGGTGGCCTATAACTCCGAATTCCAGAATTTCTCCATCTCGAGCGGCACGACCGGCGAGGCGATTGAAGGCAACGGCGCCATTGGTGTACCTGAACAGCAGAAGGCCTCGAACATCCAGGTCGGACGTTACGCCATTAGCGAGACCACCGGCGCCCGCGTCGCGCAGGCCTATGATGTCGATGCCACGGTCATCGGCAATGGTGACAACCTGCTGTTTGGCGTCGGCAAGACGAAGAATGGCTTCCTGTTCTCCGCCGGCACCGGCCTGAAAGCCACCCCGGCCCGTGCGGTCGGGGCCAGCGCCAACGAACCGCTGACCAACGTCTTCAAACTGTCGACCCAGACAGGCGACAATATCTTCAACGTGTCGGTCAACGGCATCAGCGGCATCATCGAGGTGCCGGCGACATCCTATGTCGGAACGACGCTTGCCGAGGCGTTGCAGACCCGCATCAACCAGATCGTCGACCCGGCGACCGGAGATACGATCGGTGGCGTGACGGTGTCCTACAGCAGCGAGACCAACAGCTTTACCTTCGCGACCGGCACCACCGGCACGGACTCCACCATCAAGGTGAAGGGTGCGGCGCGTCTTGGCCTTGATGATGTTCCGCTGGGTGTTGGCACGGTTCCGGAGATCTACAATCTGGTACAAGCCACCGATGCCGACGGCGTGGCGCTCTATGTCGATGCCAATGGCGAGGTGGTGACCAACCCGCCAGAGAATATGGTTGACGGATACTATCCGCTTTATATCGATGAAGGCGAGCTGACCTTTGATAAAACAGGTAAACTCATCAGCCCGAAAAACCTTGTTCATTATGAAAAACAGGAAGAAGGTTTCTCGATCGCGCTGGATGTTGACTTCTCCACCTCAACCCAGCTGGCCCAGCCGTTCTCGGTTCTGACCGTGGAGCAGGATGGTTTCACCTCCGGCCGTCTGGACGGTATTGAGATCGATTCTTCGGGCACGATCCGGGCCAACTACACCAACGGGCAGAACAACCCGCTCGGCAAGATCGTGGTGGCGAACTTCAACAACCAGAACGGCCTGAAACAAATCGGGAACGCAACCTATACCGAAACGGCGGTCTCAGGCACACCGCAGGTTGGTGAGGCCGGATCCGAAGGCTTCGGGAACATCCTTTCGGGTTCGCTCGAACGTTCCAACGTTGATATCACCGAAGAGCTGGTGAACCTGATTACCGCCCAGCGGAACTTCCAGGCCTCAGCCAAGGCAATTGAAACCACAACAGGCCTGACACAGACCATCATTAACATCCGCATGTAATGATGGATGAGTCAGCCAGGGGAACCGGGAGAATAAAATGGACAGGTTAATACATACCGCATTGAATTCGCTGAATATTATCAAGGATAACGCCTTTATCCGTTCCAACAACCTGTCCAATATCAGCGTCCCCGGCTTCCGTGCCGACACCCACCTGAAGACGGCGGGCACGGCATTTCTGGATGCTTACGGCACCCATGTGACCCGCGGACTTTCGGTGACAGATAATTCAAACATCTTCAACGCCTCACCGGGCACACTTAATGAAACCGGCAAGGAGTTGGATGTGGCGATCCGCGATGATGGCTATTTCATCACCCAGGCCGCTAATGGCAATTCGCTCAGTCGGCGGGGGGATTTCGACACCAATATGGATGGTGTGCTGATCAATGGTGCCAGCGGGGTTATCCTGGACAGCCAGCTTAACCCGATCACCATTCCGCCTT
>CAZKNW010000404.1:0-4195 GCA_964554035.1 uncultured Verrucomicrobiota bacterium | reverse complement strand
GTAGCCGCCTTCGCAGCCACGCCCATCCCAACTCGACTTTTCACTACCTCTGGCTCGCATCGATGTGATAAACCTGAGGCATTCCCTCAAGACAACCATGCACCTCTTACCAAAAAGAATTCATCGTCGATCCATCCCGCTGATCCTGCTGCTTGGAATACTATTTGTCGTAGGGGAAGCCATCAGTGCCGAGAAGGCCCGCAACACCCTCCGCATCCTCTGCTACAACATCCACTACGGACAGGGGAACGACGGCGTCTACGACATTCCCCGCCTTGCCAGGGTCATCAAGGAGACCAAGCCCGACATTGTGGCCCTGCAGGAGGTGGACGTGGTGGTCAAGCGCTCCGGTCGTGTCCATCAACTGAGGGAACTGGCCCGACTGACCGGGCTCCAGGGGCGTTATGGTCCCACCCAGCATTATCAGGGGGGACTCTATGGAAACGGCATCCTGACCCGCCTTCCCATCCTCGATGTCGAGATCCAGCCGCTTCCCTACACCGAGGCTACCGAGGAAAAGGTCACGTATCCCAGGGCAGCGATTGCCCTGACCCTCAGGGCACCTGACGGCCAGGTTTTCCGTGTCATCAGCACCCACTTCCAGCATGCCCAGTTTGAGGAGGACCGCATCGCCGAGGCCGAGGCGATCAACAAGCTCTTTGCAGGGGAAGACGACGACATCCCCACCATCCTTGCAGGAGACATGAATGCGAGGCCAGGATCCCAACCGATGGAGATCCTCCACAAGAAATGGACCAATACCATGAGCAAGGACGAGGCACCTTCCAGCCCTTCCAAGTCCCCGAAGAGCCGGATCGACTACATCCTCTACCGCCCTGCCTCATCCTTTCGCCTCATCGAGTCCAAGGTCATCGATGAACGCATGGCCTCGGACCACCTACCTGTCTTCGCCATCCTTGAATTGAAGGCTTCGAAACCCTGATCCTCCACGCTCTGGCAAGCGCAGCCACCAAGCATCATGCCGCTAAAGACACTTTTCCCGCTCATCCTGACATTTCTGGCGCTTGGGCTGAATCAAGCCACAGCCCGCCCCAACATTGTCTTCATCCTAGCGGATGATTTGGGCTATGGAGACATCAAGGCCTTTGGCGGTGACAGGTGCAACATTGACACACCTCATTTCGACAAGCTCTGCAGGGATGGAATGAAGTTCACCGATGCACACGTGACGGATTCCGTCTGCGTACCGAGTCGGACCTCGATCATGACAGGGCGCTATGCCTTCCGCTTTGGTGCACCTGAAAAAGGCGGACCATGGGGTTTCACCGGTCTGCGCTTTCCCACTTCCCAACATACGCTCGGAAAGATGTTCCGATCGGGCGGCTACGCGACCGGCTATGTCGGCAAGTGGCACCTTGGCACCCGAATGACCACCCGCGATGGAAAGGTCCAGGGACCGGAGAACACCGACTTCACCAGCCCCATCCAGGTTGGCCCCACGGACTACGGCTTTGACCAGTGCTTCATCCTCCCCGGTTCCCTCGACATGTTTCCCTATGCCTTCATCCGGGGAAAGGAATGGCAGGGACAAGTCACAGCGAAAAAGGGTTGGAGCGCCTTCAATCGGGTCGGACCCGCCGCCGAGGATTTCGAGGACACCAAGGTGCTTTCCACCTTCTGTGATGAAGCCGGTAGATACATCCGTTCTCAAGCCAGGCACGAGAAGCCCTTCTTCCTCTTCGTCGCCCTGACAGCTCCCCATACCCCGACGTCGCCCGAGCCTGGATTCGAAAGAAAGAGCCGCATCGGCATCTACGGGGATTTTGTCATGAACACCGATGCCTGCATCGGAAGGATCCGCAAGCACCTCAAGGACGCCGGAGTCGATCAGAACACCCTCGTCATGGTCTCTTCAGATCATGGCCCGGGCCACTACTCCGGCAAGATCCGCAAGGCCACCGCCAACCAGATGCAGGAGATGGAGAAGGATGGTCACCATGCCACCGGACCATGGCGGGGCTACAAGTTCTCGGCCTATGAGGGTGGGCTGCGTGTTCCCTTTGCGGCAGCCTGGCCGGGAGTCATCAAGCCTGGAACGACGACCGATGCCCTGATCGGACTCAACGACCTCATGACCACCTGGGCCGATGCGGCAGGCATTCCGCTATCATCCGAGCACGCTCCCGACTCCGTGAGCTTCCTTCCCGTGCTGAAGAACCCAACGACCCAGATGAGGACAACCTTGGTGAGCCGAGGCACACGCGCTGACACCTTTCGGGATGGCGACTGGAAACTGATCCTGGGTCCCGGCAGCGGCAGCTCCGGCCCCTTCGCCACCGAACCCAGATCCGAAGACGCCTGGAAGGAAGCGATCGAGAAATTCGGTCGAAAGCCCGCGAATCCAAAGGAACTCGCGAATCCCGCCTTCGTCCAGCTCTACGACCTCAGCAAGGATCCGGGAGAGACCAGGAACCTAGCAGCGGAGAGTCCTGAGCGCGTTAAAAGGATGCTGGCGACTTACGAAAGGATCATCAGCAACGGACGATCCACACCAGGCCCCAAGCTTGAGAACGACCGCCCGGTCAGGGCCTTCAATCCGCCAGGGTTTGTGTTGAAGAAATAGGAGACCACGCATTGGCAAGCGCGGTTACCTTGCGACGTAGCCGCCTTCACAAGAAGGTGGTTCTCCTGCCTCCCCAAAAAACCTCGCTACTCCTTGCTCATTCGAAAGACCACGCTCTGGCGAGCGCAGCTACGGCGCAGCCCCCTTCGCAAGAAGGTGGCCTCCTACCCATGCACCGGGCACTGACTCAGGTTGGTGAAGAAGTCGTTGCCCTTGTCGTCGACAAGGATGAAGGCCGGAAAGTTCTCCACGCGGATCTTCCACACGGCTTCCATGCCGAGCTCGGGAAACTCCACCACTTCCTGGGACTTGATGTGCTCCTTGGCGAGCAAGGCGGCCGGACCACCGGCAGAACCCAGGTAGAATCCACCATGTTTCTTGCAGGCATCGGTCACCTGCTTGGAACGATTGCCCTTGGCGAGCATGACCATCGATCCTCCATTCGCCTGAAAAAGGTCCACATAACCATCCATGCGCCCGGCAGTGGTGGGACCAAAGGAACCTGAGGCATAGCCCTCCGGAGTCTTGGCCGGACCAGCGTAATAAACGGGATGGTTCTTGATGTAGTCAGGAAGTTCCCCCGTGGCCTCCAGTCTTTCCTTGAGTTTCGCATGCGCGGAATCCCGGGCCACAATGATGGTTCCTGAAAGCGAGAGTGCGGTGGTGACCGGATACTTGGTCAGGGTGGCAAGGATCTGGTCCATGCCCTGGTCGACATCAATCTCCACGCCCTTGAACTGCCAGTTCTTGTATTTCTCAGGAATGAACCGTCCGGGATTCTTCTCCAGCTTCTCGAGGAAGATGCCATCCTTCGTGATCTTGGCCTTGGCCTGCCGATCCGCCGAACACGACACCCCAATCCCCACCGGGCAGGAGGCGCCATGCCGCGGCATGCGGACCACCCTGACATCCAGCGCAAAATACTTTCCTCCAAACTGCGCACCAATCCCGATGCTGCGTGCCACCTTCAGCAACTCCTTCTCCAGCTCAAGGTCACGAAAGGCCTGACCATGTTCATTGCCACTCGTGGGAAGGGAATCATAGTAACGGGTGGACGCCATCTTGACCGTCTTGAGGCAGGTCTCCGCGGAGGTTCCGCCAATCACAAACGCAAGGTGATAGGGAGGACAGGCGGCCGTGCCCAGGGAACGCATCTTCTCCTCGGCGAACTCCATGAGACGTTTGGGATTCAGCAGAGCCTTGGTCTCCTGGTAGAGAAAGGTCTTGTTGGCGGATCCCCCGCCCTTGCTGACAAAGAGGAACTTGTAGGCATCGCCCTCATCCGCATAGAGATCGATTTGCGCCGGCAGGTTCGTACGGGTGTTGACCTCCTCATACATCGAGAGCGGTGCGGTCTGCGAATAGCGGAGATTCTCCTCGGTGTAGGTCTTGTGGACGCCCTTGGAAAGGAACTCGGCATCGTCCACGCCTGTCCAGACCTGCTGCCCCTTCTTGCCAATGATTGTCGCCGTGCCCGTGTCCTGGCAGTTGGGCAGGATGCCGTTGGCGGCGATGGTGGCGTTCTTCAGGAGCATGAGGGCCACCATGCGGTCGTTGTCGGTGGCATCATCATCATCAAGGATCGCAGCCACCTGCTCCAGGTGGGACGCC
>CAZKNW010000403.1:0-4206 GCA_964554035.1 uncultured Verrucomicrobiota bacterium | reverse complement strand
CATACTGGGCGTCGGCATCATCCTCATCCTCGGCCCGTTCCACCAGGTCGGCGATAAGCGGATTCTCTTCCGTGCTGCTCACGCGGGGTTTTTAGCGATCCGAGGGATGACTGGAAAGGATGGAAGTCGGGGGCAAACACGAATGGGGTCGCTCGATGGCATCGCCAGGTGCTGTGGTTGTTGCGACCCTTTCTGAGAAGCATTGATTTTGGTGTGCCGGCGTGATAGGTGTCTGTTCATGAATCAAGGACTCATGAAGAAGCAGGTCTGGGTAGTCTGGTTCGCGATGACCTCGAGTTTGGTGATCATTCAATTCATTCTGGGCAAGGGGCTTCCCTCCATGTCGGGCGGGGGCAGCGTTTCCATCCTGCTCGTCGCGCCACTGGTCTTGATCCTGGGCTCGATGGCGGTGAGGTTTCTGGTGGTTCCCAAGCTCAAGCTGAAGATGCAGTTCTTTGTCTTCATGACGGGAGGCATGTCGATGGCTGAGATGGCCCACTTCGTCGGGATCTTCATCATAGGAACCGACAAGCCGGACATGGTTGTCATCTTTCCCATGGCCCTGCTCGCCATGCTGACCTACGCGCCGGTCTATTTTCCGGAGGATTAGGGAGCGTGGACGGTTCGGGTTTTCCGATTTTGATGACCATCTGCGGCTTTTCTGAATCTGTGGGAAAATCGTTCGTCGCGGCGACGCGAAGTGATCGGATTGACATCCGATTCCACGGGTTTCATTTGGAGTCAATCGACCGATCGGAGGTTGAGTCTTTTTCCCGGTTGAACCTAAGGTAGCGGGACCTGCGGTCGATGCATTTCGGATGGACCGTTGGATGTTCATCATGAACCGATCATTTTTTTCAGTATTCCTTCTTGGCCTGATGACAGGCTCGCTTCTTGCGGCCGAGAGCAGCGGCTTTCGTGTGCCTGATGGTTTTGAGGTCACCCATTATGCGGGGGATGACCTGGCCCATGACATCTTTGCCATGACCACGGATACCCGGGGAAGGGTGGTGGTTGCAGGGGAGGGTTACATCAAGATCCTTGAGGACACGGATGGCGACGGAAAGGCGGACAAGGCCAAGACCTATGCAGACATGCCGAAGAGCGGGGCCCACGGCCTGCTATTTGATGAGAAGTCCCTCTACGTCGTAGGGGATGACGCGGTCTGGCGCTTTGATGATACCGATGGCGATGACATTGCAGACGGAGCTCCGGTTGAGGTCGTCAAGGGCATCAAGGACCGTGGCCACTGTGGCAATGGCCTCGTTCGTGGTCCCGATGGCTGGCTTTACCTGATCAGTGGCAATGATGCGGGTGTGTCTGAGGTGCATGCCACACTTCCCGGGTCACCGGTCAAGAAGCCCAGCATGGGAACAGTGCTGCGCTTTCCATCGGACGGAGTCGGCTCGGAGATCCTGGCCCATGGTCTTCGGAATCCCTACGACATCTGTTTCAACCAGTATGGGCACATGTTCACCGTCGATGCGGATGGGGAGCGTATCCTTGGTCTACCCTATTACGCACCGAACCGGTTGTTCGATCTGGCCACAGGCATGCATCACGGCTGGGGATTGGAAGGCTGGCGTCATTCATGGAGTCGCCCTGATTATCTGCCGGACACCGTTGAGTGGTTGAACAAGGTGGGACGGGGTTCCCCGACAGGGATGTTGGCGTACCGACACTGGAAGTTCCCAGCCCGCTATCAGCAGGGCGTCTTCAGCATTTGTTGGACCTTTGGGCGCGTCTACTTCTACCCCTTGGAACCTTCCGGAAGCAGCTACCAGTCCGGTCGTGAGATCTTCATGGAGACCACTGGTGATGTTGGCTTTGCTCCGGTGGACATGGCGGTGCATCCCTATGGCGACCTGTTTGTCGCTATCGGCGGAAGGGGAACCGAAGGCGGTGTCTTCCGCGTGAGCTACAAGGGCGATGTGGCCGATTCGGATGTGGATACGGATCTTCTCAACCGGGTGATCAAGGCACCTCAGCCCTATTCGGCGTGGTCCCGTGCCGACTGGCTTCCCATGGCGAAGCTTGTCGGGAAATCCTCCTTTGAGCGTGTTGCGCTGGACAAGACCCTTCCAGTGGTGGAACGCATCCGTGCCATTGAAATCCTGGTCGACGTCCTTGGTGGTCTCGATGGAGGCATCGCCAACAAGCTGCTGGTTGATGAGTCCGAGTATGTCGCGGCACGTGCCGTCTGGGCCCTGGGTCGTGGGATTTCATCGACCCGCTCGCTGCCGACCCTGGCCGAGGCGACACGAAGGGACAGTGCCTTCATCCAGCGTGCCGCCTGGGAAACGCTGGCTTGTTGGCCGGAGCCCTTTCTGCAGTTGAGGACGAATCCGGACTGGATCGGGGCTTTTCGATCCATGGACCGTCGTGTTCGCGCCACTGCGATCGTGGCGGCCCGAGGCAATGGTGTCTTCAGCTTTGAGGAGGTCCTCAGGCCTGAGTCTCTTCCCCGGGAAATGAGACTCAGGCTGGCCTTTCTGCAGGTCTATGGACCGGACTCCGGCCCGGCCCTCAGGGATGGTCGCAGTTGGTCGGAGTTCTTCTGGAACACCTGCCTTGAAGCTTTGGCTGGCAACCAGTCTCCCATCAACCGGCTCGAGGCGCTTCGCCTGATGCAGCTTGGATTGGGTGATGTGAAACTGATTCAGGGACAACCCTCCGTTCTGGACGGACTCCTCGCGGCCAGGCCGGAGAACCTAGAGGGCAACCTTCGCAAGGAGGTGCTCGACGCCCTTCTCGGGATTTTTCCCTCTGGGATCATCGAGGTGGACTACGAGGCGGCCCGCTTGATGGCCATGATGGCGGAAGAGGATCCAAGGCAGTTTGCAGATCTTACCACCGCGCTGAGCGCGGGTAGGAATGTCGAGGGACTGCTTTTTTACCTGGCGGTGACAGCAGCGCTTCCTGGAGAGCGATCGAACTATGTTTCCACCAAGGTGGCCGAGGCCTTGGCGCTGCTCCATCAAAGGATCCGGATCGACAAGCGGGATCTCGGGCGTGTCTGGAATGAACGGGTGAGCGACCTCTTTGACCGGTTGGTGTCCAAGGATCCGGAGCTGCCTGCCAATCTTCTCAAGGCCCCATCATTCGGGCTTCCCGGACATGTCCTCTTTGCGGGTCGGTTGGAGGGGGATCTTCGGATGGAGGCCGCAAATAGGATCTTTGAAAAGACCTCCCGGCGGGAACGGTCCAATGAGGATCAATGGACCGCCGAGCTGGTGGAGTTCCTGGGTGAGTCCGGACTGGAGGAGGCCTTGCCACGGATCCGGGCCTTTCACGCAGAAGGCCGTTTTCGCGAATCCGTGATCAAGGCCCTGGCCGCTTTTGGAAAGGAAGCTGACAGGAAGATCATTGAGGAAGGCCTGGCTAGTCACTCGATGGATTTGGTCGCTCATGTGACCCGGTCGCTTCTGGACTTGGGGGCGGCGGCGGATCAGGCCGCCCTTCATTCGGCCTTCCTGGCCCTGGACCGGGCCTGTCAGGATCCTCGCAACAAGCAGGTGCGCTCCCAGCTCGGCAAGCTGCTTTCAGCATGGACCGGGCAGACGTTTTCCATCGAGGACGGAGGCAAGGATCCTCGAAAGGACTTCGCTCCCTGGTTCGACTGGTACCGGAAATCACATCCGGAAAAGGCCGGGGAACTGGGTGGTGGATCGGGTAAATCCGAGAGTGAATGGAGATCAGTGTTCCAGTCCGTCGACTGGAGCCGGGGAGATGCCGGACGGGGGAAGGGACTTTTCGAACAGCGTGCCTGCCTGGTCTGTCACTCCAGCAACCGCAGACTGGGTCCCAGCCTGAAGGGAGTGTCGAAGCGCTTTGGACCGGTGGATCTCTTCACCCACATTGCCATGCCGGAGCTTGCTGTTTCGCCCGCCTTCCAGGTGAACGTGGTCGAGACGCAGGATGGCGCAAGCCACTCCGGGGTCCTGATCTACAATTCCTCGGTGGCGGTGCTTTTGCAGACCTCCCCGGAGACGACGCTCCGATTCACGGGTGAGGAGGTGAAGAGCGTTACGAAGAGCACACGCTCCCTGATGCCATCAGGACTTCTCCAGGGATTGGATGAACAGGGGTTGGCTGATCTCCACGCCTATCTCAAGGGACTCTAGAAGCGATGTTCGGAGTCCCGCCTTTTGAGGCTGTGTGAAAACTCGGGGCGGGACGCCCCAATGACCGGCAGGCGAGACGCCA
>CAZKNW010000402.1:0-4208 GCA_964554035.1 uncultured Verrucomicrobiota bacterium | reverse complement strand
GGGCGATTGCCCCGACCACTCCAACCCGCATTCGACATGCCCACGAAAAGGGAAGAGTCGTTCCCAAAGGCGATGCGGATGATGCCGCATGCATACCCTTCCCTAAAACGAAAACAGGCCCCCTGCCAATGGCCATCAACCTTTTCGAGGAAAACCCGCATGACCCATGCGTGATGCTGATCTCCGACAAACAACTGACCTGCAAATGGACCGAACTTGCCTTCGGTGAGGTCCCATCGGATGCCGCTCGGGCTCTTGCCCATCTTGTCGTAAGGGAACCAAACCGCGGGCATTTTGAACTCAGGGATGTGATCCTTCACGTCTTTCATCCACCAGCCGGTCTCAGGAGTCTTGATGGAATTGAAAGGTGCACCCGCCTTCTCAATGGTGGGAAGACCATGAGGATGGCCATGATAGTCACCAAACTCGATGTGTGAGAGCTTGGAGGCATTGCACCATTCCCCCTGGTTGTCCGTGTAAAACACCTCATTCCACGGACTAACCTCGACTCCGGCAGGCGAACGCAGACCGGTGGCGATCGGTTTCCAGACCCCTGTCCTCGGATCCACCTTGATGGCCCATCCCCGCCAATGCGCCCGGCCGTAGGGTTCAGGACCGAAGGGCTTGTTGAGGGTCACCCACAGGTTCCCGTCCTGGTCCAATCGAGGTCCGAAGTTGTATTCATGGTAGTTACCGCTGATCTCCCAGCCATCACACACCGTCTCATAAATATCGGCATGACCATCCTCATCGCTGTCCTTCATCCTTGTGACCTCCGCTCTCTGGGAGGTGTAGATCCATCCGTCGAGCTCCACGAGCCCCAAAGGATGTGATAATCCTCGAGCCCACTTGCTAAACTTTGCCTTTGCCGGATCGCCGTATGGATCATCAATGACAAAGACATCTCCCGTGCGGGTGGCCACCATCATTTTGCCATCCTTCTTGGGGAGAATGGCGGACACTTCCAGCTTCAGTTCAGGATCGTCGGACTGCGGAAAGGTCTCGATCTGGTAATAGGCCTCCTCCTGTGCAACGACGCACAGCGCCAGGCTCAGAAAAATCGAGCTGGTCATCAAGTGTTTCATGTTCTTCATTGGATTCATTCTCTGCCGAATCTTTACCACTCCACGAGGATCTCAAACTCGTTCTTGTCCCCGTTCATCTGGACAGGAATGAGTAGTTCACTGTTTTCTCCGCTCTGCCTCACGAACGGATCATCAAGACCTTCTCCGGAAAAGCTGACCTTGTAGCGATCGTCCACCACCCAAAGCGCACCGCTTTGGGTGATCTTCCGCCCCCGCGCAGCGAGAAGATAAACATTGCTCTGAGCCTTGCCTGAGACAACGAAATGTCGCGACATGCATGCCCCTCCCTCCTTCAGCTTGGGAACGGGCTGCTCTTCAATCTCGATGCCTTCCACCTCATAGCGAAAAGTAGGCCGCCCTGATGGGTCCAGTCGGTATCCGCGAAAGCTTCCTCCCAGATTTCGATCTCCCTTGCCACCTACAGGCCATGGTGTGTTGGAACTCTCGAGCCTGGCGACGGCGGGACCGTCAGGCAGATCAATCACGCTGGATCCCAAGGGTTCCAGAAAGCTGCCGGTGCGACCACTCGAGACACCGGAAGCATCGAAAAACCTCCCTCTCCAGACCTTGGCCATCCGGACTTGGTTGGCATCGAATGCCACGTGGACCATCTCGGGGAATCCCGCAACGATGGTTCTGGGCCCGACACCATCCATGAACGTGCGGTGAACGATGGGATCCGGAACCGGAATCAACTCCTCCCCGATCCCGTCGCGAAGGAGGATTCCTTCCGGAGCCTTCATGGATTCCCCGAGCGAAAGGTAGTTCCAAATGGCGGAGAACTGTTTCTGCGTATCACCTCCGAGAATATTGGGGAAGAAGCTCTTCCCTTCCGGCCAGAATGCCGGCATGCGCGTTCCAGGATTCATGGTCGCCGGATTGTAGAGAAACCGGTGGAACCAGCCTGGATTCAAGCGCTCGTGCGCGTAAACCAGATCAATCCCCTGGACACCCACCGCCTTGTTTCCATTCACGTTGTGGCAAGCAATGCAGGAAAGACCTTTCACGCCTACAAACTGGTGTCCCACTTCCACCGATTCCTCACTGAAGGCAGGCTTCTTCAAGTCCCCATCCCTGAGATCAGCTTTGACAAGATGGTCGACAAGCCCCTTGAGGCTTGCATCCCCAAACTGAGGCATCCGAGTCGCCATGAAGGGTCTTACATGAAGTTGTCTTTTGAGGAGGATCCGTTCCAATGCCTTCCGGTTCAGCTTGCTGCCGACGTCGTTGAGATGAGGAGGCAGCCGCCCTTCGTCACCCAGGTCGATTTCCACGTTGGTTCCGAAATACGTCTTTCTGTCTTCGGATGGGCCTCCCAATCCGTCCCTTTGATGGCACGCATAGCAGTTCAGGGTGGCCAGGGTGCGCTCCACGCTTGCCTTTGCTGAAAGCTCACTGGCGAACCCGGCACGCTTGGCAAGTGCTGCCTTGAGTGCATCCCGCTGTTCTCCTGACAGTTGATAATCCGGCAACCCCTTCCTGATGTTGTCGCTGAGGCATCCATCGGCAGAATCAACCCGGATGGCTGCTAGGGATGGAGCCGCCTGCATTGGGGAAAGGCCATCCATCTTGTGGCATGAGACACAGCGCATGACAGCAAACATCCGCTCCCCCATGATCGCCTTCTGGGGATCCACCTTGAACAGTTTTGCACCCAAGGGTGCCATTGGGGTGAGGTCCTTGACCCGAACTGAGCGCGAATCCAGTTCTCCCCTTGGCAGGCCAGGACCAGCTACCCGTAGTCCAAGGGCCTCAAACCCGGCCTTCTCAAAATACTCCACAACAATTTCATGGTCGCCCGCAGCCAACTTCAGATCGTGGCGCTTTTCATTCGCGGGATGGACGCCGTCATTGTTGATGACCGTCTTGCCATCCACCAGCAGGCGCGAACCGTCGTCGGAACGAAGCCAGAACTTGATCTCTGCATCCCTCTTGAGTGACAGGACACCGGTGAAACGCAATGCGTATCCGTCCTTGGGAAGATCAAGTTCAGCCGGGTTCGCCGTGACCTTTTCGGAAATGGCCGTGGCGACGGGCTTCAGTTTTGAAAAGTCCGGAAGACGGCTCCAATTGCCCTCGAAGTGCTCCACTGCGTATCCAGCGACCTCAACCTGCCGACCGCTGGGGGGATTCTCAACTTGATCCTTCAACAGGTAATAGGCGATTGCTTCAGCCTCTGCTTCAGAGAGACCGAGATCTGGCATGCGTCCCGAAGACCTGATCTGGTGGGGCTTTTGAAGAAAAAGGCTCAATTGCTCAACGGTCGTCTTCCTCGCCTGCGGACCCAAAGGAACGGAATCATAGGCTGGCGCCCGTTCATTGTCGGGTTGATGGCAGGCAACGCAGCCGATTGAATGAAACAACTCTTTTCCACGATTAACCAAAGACCGGCTGATTGCCTTTTCAGATGGCGCGATAGGGCCTCCCTTGGAAACGAGAAAGTGTGTCAGGAACTCCGCGGCACCATCCGCCGCAAAAGCTTCGGAAGAATGAAAGATGCCGGGCATCGTAGTGCCATGCTTGGTCGACTGTGGATCCCGGATGAAATCCTGGATGTAGTGGGGCGTCAGGCGCCTGCCTACTTCGGACAGGTCGGGGGCACTTTTTGTCTGAATCCTTTCAGTCACCTTTTCGCCTGCGGAGTGGCAGGAAAGGCAGTTCAATTCACCAAGAAGGATTTCTCCCCTCGCTTCCAAGCCAAAGCTTTTCGCGTCCTTGGTTCGCTCGAAGCCGGGGACGACGGGATGAGCATGGAGATCTCCTACCACAAGGGAAAGGAAGACTGACAGTGCAACTAGGTGACTTTGGAGTTTCATTCTCGGCAACTCAGACAAGTGGTCGGTGGTGAAAGATAAAAAAGCGGTGCAAGCCCCCCTTTTGGCAAGCCCCATTTTGGGCTTTGAAGCTTGCCGGAACCAGAAGCCTCCCGCTTAAGTCCTCCCCGGCCGATCAGATCCGGCTCTCCGTTCACATGTCAGACACCCTATTCATTGGCAACCTACCCTTCACCATCTCAGCAGCGGGTCTCCAGGAACTTGTTTCCCAAACCGCTCCCGTCAAGGAATGCCGAATCCCTACCGACCCGCGGAATGGCAAAATAAAGGGCTTTGCCTTTCTCACCCT
>CAZKNW010000401.1:0-4208 GCA_964554035.1 uncultured Verrucomicrobiota bacterium | reverse complement strand
CGCCTGCCTGCTGAAAGTCAACATCTGCGTGACCAGTTCACGCGACCGGTTGGCTGCACGAATGATGTAATCAAGGTCTTCAAGGATATCAGGGTTGTCCCCCGCCGCTTCCTGCGCCAGATACGCAAATCCGACGATCGGCTGAAGCAGGTTGTTGAAGCTGTGGGCAATCCCACCCGCGAGCGTGCCCATGGTCTCCATCTTCTGGGACTGCCTCAACTGGGCCTCCAACTGATGGCGATCCTCCATCGCCTGCCGCAACTCCGTGACATCCGACATCGTGATCAGGCATCCTTCCACTTCGCCCTTGCTGCTCTCAATGGTCGTGGAGTGTCCAAGCACAAACCGGTGATGACCCTCCGAGTCCTCCAGCTCGAACTCCTCTTCGAAGGCATCTCCAAACTGAAGCGCCTTCAGCCACGCCTCTTCGATACGGACACGATCCTTTTCAACGATACCAAAAAGCCAGCGATCCACCTTTTGGCCCAGTTCACCCTCACCCGTCAGCGACATCCAACGGTCATTGGCGAAGATGGCCCGGCCATCCCGGTCCACCTGCAGAATCGCCACCGGGGCCGACATTGCGAGGCGCTGGAAACGGAGTTCCTCTCCCCTCAACCGGTCCTTCTGCCGCGCCTCCTCCAGCACCAGCACAATCATGCTGACAGCCACGAAAAGCTGCAGAACTCCCGACAAGAAGAACGCTGTCGAGCGCATGAAGACACTGGAAAGAAGGAACGGAAAGGCGAGAAGGAAGACCGCCCAGAAAAACAGACCTGCAGCCAGCAGGCTGGCGCCGATGTAGAAGACCTTCTGCCGGAGTCTGACATAGGCCCACGCCTTCCAGAAACTGGCTAAGGAAAGGAGGAAAAAGACCGGCGCATTGGACAGGAAGCCTCCACCCATGTGGTAGGATCCCACATAGCCCCACATCATCAGGAAGCAGAAATAGAGACCGTAGAGTCTTTGAGGCTCACGGTGTTGGAGGAACTCGGCTCCGCCCCACAAGAGGAATACCGCCGAGGCGCCCAGACACCATTGCTGAAACATCTGCACCAGGGGAGGAGGAATGGTCTCAACCCAGGCAATGCCCAGGGTCAACCAGAGCGCATAAAACAACCAAGCAGTCGTCCAGATGGAAAAGTACCTCCGGCGCGTGTA
This sequence comes from uncultured Verrucomicrobiota bacterium, assembly GCA_964554035.1. Lineage (GTDB taxonomy): Bacteria > Verrucomicrobiota > Verrucomicrobiia > Limisphaerales > CAZKNW01 > CAZKNW01. Next base: position 3,047 of record CAZKNW010000401.1, on the reverse strand, counting down.
GCGATTGAGGTAACTGTATAGCCCGACGAGGACCCAGACACTCAGTAGTGAAAGGATCAAGGCCGCCTTCAAATATTCAGGCGGAAAATAAAGATCAAATGCCACTTCGCCGTTCACGCTGCCGTTCTCACGATCGCTCCAAGCAAATGCCAGACCGATTTCACGTGTCTAAAATTAGGACACAAAAACCTCCATATACAACCAAATTGACGATAAAAGTTACCTTAACCTCTCAAATCAACCTGATCCATCAGTCTGGCGGTTACCCGATAGGCCTCCTCCACCCACTGAACAATTCGTTTGGGATCGGGTGAGTATTCCAATTCGATGGAAACCACACCGTCCATCTTCAACTCCTTGATGCCCTGTAGATAGGGCATGAACTTGACCACGCCCCTTCCAGGAGGAAGGTCGCCATGCACCTTGCCGTCACAATCGCTGATATGGACATGGATAGCCTTGCCCTTGAGCTTTTGAAGCTCCGCGGGAGAGGTGTCGGAGAGGACCAAATGGCTGATGTCGATGTTCGCCTTCACCCTCGGGTGGTCGCAATCTCTCAAAAAACGAACCATGGACGTGACATCGTTGATGAGGCTGAGTCGGAAGGGTTCCAGCTCCAGGGCGATGTCGATGCCCTTCCGGTCCGCATAATCTCCGAGGATTCGGCAGCTCTCCAGTCCCCAGTCCCACTGCGCCTTGGCCGGAATCACCTCCCGTTGCCAGATATATTCCCCGAGGACCAAAAGGATGTTGCTCGCTCCCCACTCCGCCGCGAGGTCGATGAACTTCCTGCATCGTTCGATGTGGTAGGCCCGCACGGGGTCATTGAAATCAATGAGCCCCACCGCCACCACAGGTAAGGAGACAATTGGGAGCCCCAGTTTCCTGCAGGTCCTTCCCACCAATTGAACTTCCTTACGGCTGATGCCGTCGGCCTCCGTGAAGACGTCGACACAATCAAATCCGATTCGTGAGATGTGCCGGAGTCCCGTCGCCGTATCCATGCCCACCTGCTGGAAGGCACTGTTGATGATTCCGAGTTTCATGGAGCAAGCTGTTCGGCCGACTATCAGCGAGTCCGGACGCCGACTCAATTCACAATCCCCGGAACAGAAAAGCCCCGGAGCACGCTCGGCACTCCGGGGCTTCCTGTTCAGTGGCCTCTTCAAGCTTTTACTTCTTCCGGTTCCCTCTGTCGAAAGACGATCTGGCCATCGACGTAATCACCCATGACAGAGCTTCCTTCCACGAGGTCGCCCGCAAGGAGTTGACGTGCAAGCGGAGTCTCGACCTGTCGCTTGATGAACCGCTTCAACGGGCGGGCACCATAGACGGGATCGTATCCCTCACGCGCCACAAACTCCCGTGCACGGTCGGTCAGCTCCACCTTGATGTGCCTTTCATCGAGCCGCTTCTGAAGCAGCTCCAGTTGCAAGTTCACGATAAGCTTGATCTCCCTCAGGGTAAGCGGAGTGAACAAGACTGTGTCGTCGATGCGGTTCAGGAACTCGGGCCGGAACCCCAGCTTCAGCTCCTCCATGACCTTCTGCCTCGTTTCCTCTGGAATGGTGCCGTCGGAGGTTGAGCCCTCGACCAGCCAGTGGCTGCCGACATTGGACGTCATGATGATGAGCGTGTTTTTGAAGTCCACGGTTCTTCCCTGACTGTCCGTCAGGCGGCCGTCATCCAGGATCTGGAGGAACGCATTGAAGACATCAGGGTGGGCCTTTTCCACCTCATCCACAAGGATCACGCAATACGGCTTCCTTCGCACCGCCTCGGTGAGCTGGCCGCCCTCCTCGAACCCCACATAGCCGGGTGGCGCGCCAATCAGCCGCGCAACCGCGTGCTTCTCCATGTATTCACTCATGTCCAACCGGATGATGTTGTCCTCGGAGTCGAAGAGCGACTCAGCAAGGGCCTTTGCCAGCTCAGTCTTGCCAACACCGGTCGGCCCAAGGAAGAGGAATGAACCCAACGGCCTGCGCGGATCGTTCAGCCCGGACCTGGCCCGGATCACGCTGTCGGCTACGGCCGACACCGCCTCATCCTGCCCGACCACCCTTTCGTGAAGGATCTCGTCCATGCGCAAGAGCTTCTCCTTCTCGCCTTCCAAAAGCTTCGAGACAGGGATGTTCGTCCAGCGGCTGACCACCTCGGCGACTTCATCCTCGGTGACCTCCTCCTTCAGGAGACGGTTCTGCTTTCCTCCGTCATCATGTCGTTCAGCTTCCGCGAGCTGGGCCTCCAGCTGCGGCAGACGCCCGTATCGAAGTTCAGCCACCCGATTCAGGTCGTAGTTCCTCTCAGCAGTCTCGATATCACCCTTCACCAGCTCGATCGCGGACCGAAGCCCCTGCACGTCGCTGATGCCCTGCTTCTCCGATTCCCACTGCGCCTTGAGTGAATCACGAGAGGCCTTCAGGTCGGCCAGTTCTTTCTCGATGGCCCTGAGTCGTTCCTTAGGAGGCATCCTTCTCCTTCCGTAGTGCCTCCCGCTCAATTTCCAGCTGCATGGTGCGACGCTCAAGGTCCTCGAGTTCCTCCGGCATGCTTTCCATCTCGGTCCTCAGCTTCGCCGCAGCCTCATCGATCAGGTCGATGGCCTTGTCAGGGAGGAAGCGATCGGAAATGTAGCGATCCGAAAGGACGGCTGCCGCCACCAGGGCGGTATCCAGGATTCTCGCTCCGTGGTGGAGCTCGTAGCGTTCCCGGAGTCCGCGGAGGATCGAGATGGTATCCTCAACGGTGGGTTCCTGCACCAGCACCGGTTGGAAACGACGTTCAAGCGCCGGGTCCTTTTCGATGTGCTTCTTGTACTCGTCGAGGGTGGTCGCGCCGATGCAATGCAACTCACCCCGCGCCAACATGGGCTTCAGCATGTTGCCGGCATCCATGGAGCCTTCCGTCTTGCCTGCGCCCACGACGGTGTGGATCTCGTCAATGAACAGGATGATCCTTCCCTCGGCCTTGGTCACCTCCTGGAGAACCGCCTTCAGCCTTTCCTCGAATTCACCGCGAAACTTGGCGCCTGCGATGAGGGCACC
>CAZKNW010000400.1:0-4214 GCA_964554035.1 uncultured Verrucomicrobiota bacterium | reverse complement strand
CCCCAGACACGTGGCTACCTCCCTTCGAACACGGGCCTCAGGGTGCTCCAGCAACGAGGCCAAGACTCGTCGCGTCCCCCGATTGGCAGCATCCAGAACCTGACAGGCCACCTGCACCTCTTCGGCATTCCTGCTTTCGAGTCCTTCCTCCACCATTCGACGTGCTGCAGGACTACCAATCCTCCCTGCTACCCAGAGGGCATCAGATCGAACCCTCGGGTCCGGGCTCTTGAATGCCTTCCACAATAGGGAGAGCCCCTGCTCTCCCATTCCAGCCAACATCGCCCGCGCATGCTCCACAACGTAAGGATTCGAGCCTCCAAGTGCGGCAACCGCTTCTTCACCTGTATTGGCAAAGGAGGGCACTTCACGACGTCCCCCGGCGCCTTTCGGAACAATCCGGTAAAGCCCCCCATGGATCTCAGGTCGTGCGATCTGGGACGTGGGACATCCGATGCGGAACCACCCCCCAGTATCAACCACAAGCAGCGAACCATCGATATCACTGATCACATCGGTTGGATGGAACCCATCCTTCTTCACCAGCAGAAACGGCTCCGTCGTTGCCATGAATCCGCTCCCCTTGTCCTGGATGCGGACCCTCTGAACTTCGGCAAGATTGAAAAAGGAAACAAACAGGTCTCCCTTCAGATCCTTGCCGTAGTAGTCGCTGGTGACCTGTGTGAAACCTGAGACTGCGACATGTCCGAAGTTGAGGACTTCCGGAATCAGTTCCCCCGTCCTCTGGAACTCCTCGAGAATGGCTGCCTGATCGTGCCTCGGGTAAACACCACCTCGAATCCAATGGACCAGCACATCCCCCCTCGGGCGACCGTAGAAGAGATTGACCGTTCCAAGGATCTGTCCGGTCCTCGTGAAGAGGAGCTCCGTGGGATTGTCCATCCCTCCACCCGCAAAAACTTGAACATCACTTCCATCCGGCATGCAGGACCAGATCCTTGCTCCCCTGCCCTTGGAAACCAGCTCACCGCCTTCAGGTTCGTAAACCTCGTGCCCTTTTCGTCCATGGCACCAGTAGAGACGCCCGTTCGGGTGAATGAACGGCCCATGGACATCGGCGGCGTTGCCCGTGTAGGCGAAACCCTCGACCAGCATTTCCCGCTCATCGGCAACGCCATCACCATCCGTGTCCCTGAGTCGCCAGATGCCCGGCGGCGAGGCCGTGTAAAGGGATCCATCATGAAAGACACATCCCTGCGGAAACGTCATGTTGTCCGCAAAGGTGGTCCGTCTGTCGAAAACCCCATCACCATCGGTATCGGTCAATCGGGAGATGTAGTTGGGACGCTGTTCCTCAAGTTCAAGTTGTTTGAGGTTCACACCCGCAGCCTCGCAGACATAGAGGTGCCCCTGCGGATCGACGGTTCCCATCATCGGATGCCTGACGAGTCCGGGAGTGGTGGCATAGGAAACCTCGAATCCCTCTGGGACTTCAAATGCCTCGTCCGCGACAACAATGGCGGACAGCAACATCGATAGGAACTGGACCAGGAGGATCGATCTCAAGGGCATGTCAGGACAATGCCTTGACCGCCTCATCGACACAACCCGCAAGAACCTCCAACCCTTCATTGAGAGCCTCCTCGGTGATCGTCAGAGGTGGGGCAATCTTGACCGTCTGCCCCCATGCACCCACAGGTGCAAAGAGAAGCAGGCCCTTGTGGAAACACCTGAGTATGATGTCGAAGGCAAGATCATGATTCGGCGCCTTCTCATCCGGCTTCACAATCTGCATGCCAGCCACGAGTCCCCTTCCAGATACCCTTCCCACGTAACGCGGATGCTTCTCGCGAATCCTCTCCAGTCCCTGAACAAGGACTGGGCCCAATTCCGCAGCATTCCGCGTCAAACTCAGGTCTACTACACGCTTGATGGCGGCCAGTGCAGCCGCACAGCAGATGGGGTTACCTGTATGGGTGCTCGTCATGGCTCCAGGAGGATAAAGATCCATCACATCCTTCCGCCCAATAACCCCGGAAATCGGTAATGAGGAACTGATGCCCTTGCCCATGCAGATCAGGTCAGGACGGACCCCATAGTGTTCAAATGCCCAGAACTTGCCGGACCGGCCAAAGCCAGCCTGGACCTCGTCGAAGATCAGGATGACATCATGCTCATCACACCACTTCCGGAGCCTCTGGATGTATTCAACGGGCGCAAAGTCGGGACCAACCCCCTGGAATGACTCGAAGATCACTCCCGCCACGTCTTCAGGCTCAAGATCCTGTTCACGTAGCGAATCGAGGAAGGATTCAAACGACAGGTCCTCGGTCCAGTACCCGTCCGGAAAGGGAACGTTGATGATCTTATGGTCCGTGTTGACGATCCAATCCTTTTGTCCGGGGATACCACCGGCCTGCTGGGATCCCATGGTCCTGCCGTGAAAGCCTCGGTCACAACCGATGATGCCGATCTTTCTGGAGCCACCTTTCGTGAGACCATGCGTTCTCGCCAATTTGATCGCGCACTCCGTGGCCTCGGATCCCGTCGTCAGCAGGAAGACCTTCTCCAGGCCTTCCGGTGCAAGCCCCTGAAGATACTCAATCAGATTTGCCCGGATTTCACTGGGAAACACATAATTGTGGAGAAGCCCCTGATCCACCTGATCCCGGATCGCCTGACGCATCTCCGGCATGCCATGCCCGGCATTGGTGACCAGGACTCCCGAACTCCAGTCGAGCCACTGGTTGCCCCACTTGTCATGAACGAAGACATCCTCGGCCCGATGCCAGACCACTGGAGGCATGCCTCGCATGGAAATGGGTTCGATGTTTCTCAGCTTTTCAAGAATCGGAACCGATTCAGGGACCGGAAGCGCTGTCCGGATGCGACGATACTTGGTTTTGACGGTTGGTACCTCGACAGGCTCGATGCTGAATTCTTTACCCATGGTCTTTCTCTTTCTTCATTGCGAACCTCACAGGGTTCCATGACATCCGCGGGAGAAGGCATCGGGGTATCAGGACAGCTCATGGGTGGGCAAGAGGAATCAGCAGTGACTCCCCGCTGTCTCCAACGCCAAAAGGATTGCCCGTGCTTCAAAAAGCCAGGAACTTCGGGTGTGGCTACGAACGAGGCTTTTGAATCCTACTATGAAGAAATCTGGAGGGAACGTTGGCCCCATCTCAAGGAGTCCCTGCTCAACACCCGCCGGAACGCCAGACGCTGGAATCAGTTCGGCTGCCAGACCGCTCCCAAGGAGATCCCCTGCCCAGGTCTCCGATCGTGGTGTGATGTATCGGATTCCATCCCGGAGCCTTCATTCTCTTCGTCCGGGGTGAAAGACCATTATCCTATGGACCTTGCATCGATTCTTGCAGCAGAAGCCCTTGAGGCACGACCAGGCGAGACCGTCGTGGATCTCTGTGCCGCCCCCGGCGGAAAATCCCTGATCCTCGCCGAGGAAATGAAGCTTCAGGGTGAACTTCTGCTCAACGATCTCTCGAGAACCCGTCGAGAAAAACTGAAGGGAATCCTGACTGACTATCTCCCTGAAGGGGGCAAGGGCTTCATCACGGTAACGGGTCGGGATGCAGCCAAATGGGGAATGCAGAACAAGGATCGCTTCGATCGAATCCTTCTGGATGCTCCCTGCTCTTCCGAGCGGCATGTCATGCATGATGCTGCGGCCCTGGCTGAGTGGACCCCTGCCCGACCAAGGCAGCTTGCAAAGCGCGAGTATGCGCTGCTCTGTTCCGCTCTTCTGGCGTTGAAGCCAGGCGGACGCGTTGTCTATTCCACATGCAGCATTGCCAAGGCAGAGAACGACGATGTCATTGAACGCCTGCTGAAACGAAAGAACGAAGCTTCCGTGGAAAGACCTCAACCGGAACCTGCTATGGGTGAACCCACTCCATTCGGCTGGCAGATCCTGCCTGACAAGACGGGATGGGGGCCGATCTATTTCGCCATCATCGAGAAGGCTCGGCCTCTACAAACCTGATTCCCTTTTCGAATTGGCAGGTTCTTCCTGACGGGCCATCGTTATGACGTCCCTCAAAGGAAGCCCATGTCTGATTCACCCAGAGAAATCGCCGTGAACCAAGGGGCGCTTGCGTTTCAGCGTCGCGAAGCACTCACACAACTGATCAAGGAGGCACCTGCCGATCTGTTCGAGATCCTGGAGATTGCCGTCCAGTCAGAAGACCCCTATTTCCGTAGGGATGTCGTGAAGATCGCCGCTTCGGCACCCA